>JAUXCL010000208.1 GCA_030618905.1 Bacteroidales bacterium
AATCATCTTCTATTAAATATTTGGTTGTGACTTTTACCTGGCTACTGGGCCCAAAGGTTTTAACCTCAGTAGATGTTTCAAATACATCGCTTAACGACTTGCGAATCTCATCTGTTTTGACATTATTATCAAATCTGATAACATATGTTCTTCCTCCTGTAAAGTCAATACCCTGGTTCAGCCCTCTGGTAAATAATGATCCGATACCAATAATTACAACGATAGCCGAAAGGACATAAAAGGTTTTTCTTTTTCCAATGAAATCGAGTGAAATGCCGGTGAAAGCATTTTGGGTAAGCTTATTACCAAAAGTAACAGCATAATTTTTATCCAATGCCCATGTAAAGATCAGCCTGGAAATAAAAATCGCTGAGAACAAAGATGAGAGAATACCGATGATCAGGGTAGTAGCAAATCCCTGAACAGGGCCTGACCCAAATATGTAAAGAACAATACCGGTTAATAATGTGGTTACGTTACCATCAATAATAGCAGAATAGGCGTTTTTATAACCATCGCTAATAGCAAGCCTTACCCCTTTACCTAAGCGTATCTCTTCTTTGATACGTTCATAGATGATCACATTGGCATCAACGGCCATACCCAGTGTCAATACAATACCTGCGATACCTGGTAATGTAAGAACGGCTCCGAGCGATGCCAGAATTCCGAATAAAAAGAAGATATTCGACATCAAAGCAATATCGGCAACAAGCCCTGCCCTGTTATAGTAAAAAACCATATATAAAAGAACCAAAACAAAGGCAAGTATGAATGAGCTTAGTCCGGCAATGATAGCTTCATGCCCGAGTGATGGGCCTACAACCTCTTCCTGAACTATTCTTGCCCGGGCGGGAAGTTTACCAGCTTTCAGAATATTAGCCATATCCTGTGCCTCTTCAACAGTCATACCCCCACCTGAAATAGAAGATTGCCCGGTAGGTATTTCACCATTCACATTTGGAGCTGAGCGAACATAATCGTCAAGGACAATGGCAATTTGATGACCTATATTTTCTCCTGTCAGGCGTTTCCATATTCTGGCACCTTCTGCATTCATTGTCATCGATACTTCCACCTGTCCATTCTGATCATAGTCCTGCGATGCATTTACAATAACATCACCACTTAATGGTGCTTCCCCGTCGCGTGTAGTAATTTTTAGGGCATACAAGGTTAAAATATTATCTTCCTGCCATCTTTCATGTTTTGCAGTCCATACCAGCTTCAGGCTTCTTGGTAAAATATTCTTAACAAGTTTGAGCATGCGATTAACTGAGGCCGTATCTTTAATTGAGGCATAGCCAACAGCAGCACCTTCCGAAGCGAAAAGCTGACCATCTTTTTGATAATAGGCCGGAGAGAGATAGCTGAATAATGGATTTTCTTCTGTCCACTGTTCTCTGGTTAATTCATCCTGACCGGCCTGTGTAATAAGTGAATCTGTAGAAATAAGATCCTCAAGAGAGGCTTCTTCGGCTTGATCACTTTGGTCGCTAATAACATCATCTTGCTCTATCTCATCTGCTAAAGCAGGTTCTTCTGTCTCTTGAAGGCTTTCATCGGATGTTGTTTCATCAGGTATGATCTCTTCAACATCACTTATTGGTTGAAGTTCTGCCTTTAAAATGTCTTTTAAACGTTGATTGGCGTCACCAAAGTAGGGTGCCAGTTCAGTGAAGCTATAGGTTTCCCAAAATTCGAGGTTTGCCGTTCCTTGCAAGAGTTTCCTGACACGTTCAGGATCTTTTATGCCAGGCAGCTCTACTAATATACGGCCTCCGGTACCTATACGCTGGATATTAGGCTGGGCAACGCCAAAACGGTCAATACGGGTACGAATAATCTGGTATGAACGATCAATGGCCCCTTCGGTTTCGGCGCGAATAACATGCAAGACCTCTTCGTTGGTTGAATTGGTGTTGATGCCTTTATTCTTAAATTCATAAGCAAATATTGCCGCAAGCCTGGCATTGGGGTCGATTTTTTCAAACGACTCCGCAAAAAGATCAAGGAAATTCCTCTGGCTTTCTCTTTGCTTTGCAACCGCCATGTTTATGGCTTCTTTAAAAGTCGGATCCTGACTTTTTCCGGATAAGGCTTTTACAATGTCAACAACATTTACTTCCAGCATAACATTCATACCACCTTTCAGGTCCAGCCCCAGGTTTATCTCTCTCTCCTTGCAATCCTGATAGGTATATTGCTTGAGAAGAATGTTAAAAATAACCTCGCCTGACATCGAGTCAAGATAATATTGCTTTCTGGCTTTTGATATTGAATCGAGGTAGTAAATTTGTTTGACAAGATCACCTTGTGAAAGTCGATTAGCCAGGTTAATTGCCTGATCATTAGATGCATATTTAACAGCATTACTTTCTACCTTATTTGAAAAGAAAGTAAATGATAATTGAAAAATAGAAGCTAATGCTAAAATAATGGCAAAAACCTTTATCGCTCCTTTGTTTTGCATGTGTCTATGGGTTAATTTTTTTTTGGATTTTATTGAATTTTTTTGAGCCTGCAAATATAGAAATACATTTGCAATTAACCAATTTATCTATAAAGAATTTTGAATCAGCGAGACTATGATTTTAAAAATCACCGACACATTAAAAATGTCAGGGATATTTTTTACTTTTGTGAGGTGCATTATTGATTGTCGATTGTCAATTGTTGATTTTGAAGAGGGCTGCATTACCTGCTTTTTAATCCCCGCCTTGAAAGGCGGGGCTATTGATAGCTCTTTACATTAAATTTATGAATTAATCAAGTTACAACTATGAAAAAAAGCATCCTCTGTCTAATTTCCCTCCTGTTATCGTTTAATATGATAACGCATGCTCAAACCTATCACGATTTTGGTTTTAGAAAGGATTTTTCTGTGAAAGTTTATGATAGTACAGGAAATGAGCTGCCTCAGCCATGGGTTGGTGGATTGAACAACTGTATGTTTTCAACAATTGACCTCAATTTTGATGGCATAAAAGACCTGTTTGTCTTCGATCGTCACGGAGACAGGGCCTTAACATTTATCAACCATGGAACACCTGGTGAGATTGATTACCAATATGCTCCTGAATACCAGATCAAATTCCCTTCTTTAAAAGAATGGGTTAACCTGGTGGATTATAATAATGATGGGTTGGAAGATATTTTTACTTATACCACAGGAGGGATCAGGGTGTATAAAAATGTTTCAGACAGTGACATCAGGTTTAAGTTAGAAGTGCCCCGGATCGATTCATATTATTACAATGGATATGTTAATCTTTTTGCTTTGGTTGATGATTACCCTGTTTTTTCTGATATTGATGGTGACGGGGACATGGACATACTGAATTTTTTTACCCTTGGGAAGTACGTCAATTATCATAAAAACCTGTCGATGGAGAAATACGGTGTTTGCGACAGCCTTGATTTTATCCTCGCCCATGAGTGCTGGGGATATTTTGAAGAGAATGAAACGTCAAACGTTTTAACATTGGATATTCAATGCGGTTTTGATAATGGGCCAACTTCGACTGAATCAAAGCGTGATCGTCATGCAGGGTCATCGTTGTTGGCGCTTGATCTGGACGGAGATCAAGTGAAAGACTTGCTGCTTGGCGATGTTGATTTTGCTACGATCGTTGGATTGATCAATGGGGGTACACAAGATTCAGCCCATATGATCAGCCAGGATACGTTATACCCTTCTTATTCAAAGCCAATTGAACTGATGTCGTTGCCCCTTTGTTGTTATCTTGATGTGGATAATGATGAGAAAAAAGATTTGTTGGTCTCTCCTTTTGACCCCGGGCTGGACAGGAATGAAAATTTGAATAGTGTGTGGTACTATAAAAACACAGGAACAGATGATGTCCCATATTTTGAATTTCAGAAAGAAAATTTATTTCAGGATGAGATGATTGATGTGGGTGGTGGAGCATATCCAGTTATGTATGACATTGATCAGGACGGTTTACAGGATCTTTTTATCGGCAACTTCGGGTACCTCGATTCGACCTATTATTCATTTGGCTTTCTTTACCTGTTATACCGGTCGCAAGTGGCATATTATGCTAATACGGGAAGTGAAGATGATCCGGTTTTTCGGTTGCTTGATGATGATTTTGCTAATATCGCCTCCCTTGACATAACCGGGGCCTATCCGGCTTTCTCCGATCTGGATGGTGACGGTGATGAGGATATGTTGCTTGGAAATG
>JAUXCL010000015.1 GCA_030618905.1 Bacteroidales bacterium
TGGAACCTGCTGAAAGAGGTTTCATAGTTTTTGGATTCGTCGATTGTATTGGTATACCTGACTTTGACGGTGATGATCAGCTGGTTCAATGCGGCAACTTCGTTAGCCTGGATAGCTTTTGGTTTAACGGTATACCCGGTAATCTCTCCTTCCACCCTCAGGTCCCCGTTTCTGCTCACAAGATCCAGGTTGGTCTGCTGTGAGAACCTGTCTCTTAAAGCATTTGTAAGCCTGGCACTAAGGGTCGGTTCCACCAATGAAGCATTATTAGGAAAGTCATTTATGGAAATGGTCTTTGCTTCTGGTGGAATGGAGGCACCGGTGAATGAATACACGCCACAAGCATTAGTCAATATCAGCAGGAACACTAGCAGTATTGATTGATGTATGAGAATATTGGCGTATTTCATTGATCTCTTCATATGTACAATGCCCTTCAAGCCATCAATTGATGTCGTATTCTTTTATTTTTCTGTATAGGGTGCGCTCTGAGATACCCAATTCTTTTGCGGCATCTTTGCGTTTGCCATTATGTCTGTTCAGGGCTTTCCTGATCATTTCAACCTCTTTCTTCTCTAATGAGAGTGATTCTTCCACCACTTCCGATTCCTGTATTGGCTCGGGAAAATGCATATCTTTTTCGTGCCTGATCTCTATCTCGTTACCCACATCATGGATCGCATCGATCTCTTCATTCAGTTGCCTGATCAACTGTACATTGCTTTCCTGCTCCTGATCCTGATCATCTGCTTTTTGATCTTTCAGGATATTAACAACTACTTTTTTCAGTTCGTTGATGTCTTTTTTCATGTCGAACAACACCTTGTAGAGTAAATCCCGTTCTGATAACTCATTGCCACCGCCTTCCTTATTATATAATACAGGAAGATCGCTAAACTGTTCTTCGGGAAGATATTGCTTTAAGGTATCGATGCTGATGTCCCTGTTTTCTTCGATGATGGAGATTTGCTCGGTAATATTCTTCAGCTGTCTTATGTTTCCCTGCCAGCGGTAATTGATCAGAAGGTTTCTGGCCCCTTCATCGAGCATCAGTGGGGGCATGCGGTATTTTTCGGCAAAATCAGACGCAAACTTCCTGAAAGTCAGATAAATATCTTCCTTTCGGTGTCGCAATGGGGGAATGAAAATCGGGACAGTATTTAACCTGTAAAAGAGATCCTGTCTGAACTTACCACTCCTGATGGCTTCACTGACTTCAACATTGGTGGCTGCAACGACCCTTACATTGGTCCGGATTACCTTTGATGATCCCACTTTAAGAAATTCACCGGTTTCAAGGACCCTCAACAATCTGACCTGTGTGGATAGCGGCAATTCTGCAACTTCATCAAGAAAAATAGTACCCCCATCCGCTACTTCAAAATAACCTTTCCTGGCTTCATGGGCACCGGTGAAGGATCCCTTCTCATGTCCAAATAATTCAGAATCGATGGTACCTTCCGGGATAGCACCGCAGTTGACGGCAATATAAGGGCCATGTTTGCGGGCACTCAATTGATGAATGATCTTTGGGAATACCTCTTTACCCACTCCGCTTTCACCTGTAATCAAGACTGTCAGGTCGGTAGGGGCCACCTGTACAGCAATATCAATGGCACGATTCAGTAATGGAGAGTTTCCAATGATGCCAAATCGTTGTTTTATTGTTTGAATCTCCATACTCGTCTTATTCCATCAGGATCAACTAATGATGCTAAAAATCAACAGGTAAAGTTAGGGATTTTTAGGAAAATCACCAAAAACTCCTTTGTTTAAGCTGATTGTTGGCGTTTCTGAACTTCTTTTTTGATTCTCTGGATGTGGCCACGGCCAAGGGCTTTGACTTCACATCCCAGTTCAAAGTACCGCCTGATCTGATCATCCTGCAGGATCCCAAAGCAGTCGATCACGGCTATTGGGCCTCCTGCCCATTCCAGGATATCATCCGGTTTAAGGTTAAGGTATTGTTTGTGGGGTACAGCAAGGATCATGACGTCAACTCCTTTGAGAGCTTCTTGCAAATCTTTCTTCACCCTGATATTGACCAGGCCGTCCTGGTTTCTGAAAAACCTGCTCCATGAGTGGCCTGGTGCCGGATAGGTTTCTTGTGTTTCCAGTTCATACCAATGATCTACATAAGGATCATGGACCATCATTTCAGCGCTCATCTCTGTGAGTTTACGCACCACCAGTTCACTTCCGCTATAGCGTGTATCTCCCACATCCTCGCGGTAGCTGGCCCCACATAGGAGCACATCAGATCCTGCCAGGTGTCTTGACATATTCCTAAGTGCATCCCGGGTAAGCTGGGCTACGTGTAAGGCCCTGGTATCATTGATGTCAATGGCTGTTGGGGTGATCTTAAACACATCATCACCATCTTCAAAACCAAGAATATGCTTATAGGCCCAATACCCAAGTCCCCCGTCTTTTGGCAGGCAGTAACCGCCAATGCCAGGTCCCGGGAAGATCATATTGCTGTGTGTAGGCCTGACCTTGATGGCCTTGATAACCTTGATCAGATCAACACCGTTGCGTTCTGCAAATAAGCTCCATTCATTCTGAAAAGCCAGGATCGTGGCCCTGTAAGAGTTCTCCACGATTTTCGTCGTTTCGGATTCTATCGGGCGATCCATAACCGTTAATGGAAACTCCTTTGTGTTGAGTACTTCATTGAGGAATTTCTCCACACGGTCGCGTGCTTCATCATTACAACCGGAACATACCCTCCAGAAATCCCTGATGCTTGCAACATATTCCTTACCTGGCATGACCCTTTCAAAGCTATGTGACAACAAGGGAATGGTTTTCAATCCCCGGTTTTGGAATTCTTTTTTGAGTATAGGCCAGGCGACAAATTCTGTAGTGCCCGGTGCCACCGTGGTTTCGATTAGAACCAGGGCAGT
Organism: Bacteroidales bacterium; assembly: GCA_030618905.1. Classification (GTDB taxonomy): domain Bacteria; phylum Bacteroidota; class Bacteroidia; order Bacteroidales; family B18-G4; genus JAUWGC01. The sequence goes on from JAUXCL010000015.1 coordinate 2,907, forward strand.
AGCCGGGATTTTTTCACCGATGGTCTTTAAGGTGGCTTCCAGTGCTGCCATATCTGCCTCGCCGCTACGCATGTTTCCCAGGTCTTGTTTGATATAATCACATTGAACATCCACCACCACACAGTCGGCAAGCTTCAAACAATCACTGTTGTATGTGGCAATCAGCGTTTTTTCTTCCAGCACGCATCTGTTGATCAATTCTTCAACTTCGGGATCCTCGGCTTTCACAGGGGAAATGCCTTTATTTAACATGGGGATCTTCCAATAGCTTCTCTCACTGGGCCGCTGGCATCCAATCACAAATTTCGAATACCGGCCATGTTTGTCTTTTGTGTCAGCCACAATGGCAGCCATCACCGCACCGACAAAACCGACACCCATCACGACGACAATTTCTTTGCCTGTGTCCCGGGCATGGTTTACTAATGTCTCCACACGATTGAATTCTTTTTGGTACTCATCAGGTTGAGGAATTTCATATTGTTCTCCGTTGGGACTCAAAGAATACCTGATTTGATCTTTTGTGCTCATAAATAATTTTTTTGGGTAATTAATGGGGATTTATAAATTTCAATATTTATGAACCGGGTTCAACATCTTACCGGATGGAAGCTCCCAGTTCGGATTCAAGCAATAAAATAATCTTACGTATCATGTTGTCAACTACCTTATCGGTTAAGGTCTTTTCATCATCCTGGAAAATGATGCTGATGGCGTAAGATTTTTTTCCTGATTCAATCTTATCACCTTCATAAACATCGAACAGGTTAATGGATTTGATCAGTCTCTTTTCGCCTTTGTTAACCAGCTGTTCAATTTGATCAAAAGCAATTCCCGTATCAAGCAAGAGGGCCAGATCGCGACGTACTTCCGGATACCTGGGCACCGGTACATACTGCTTATCATCTGTTTTGATTAAGCTGAACATATTATCCCAGTGTACATCTGCATAAAATACTGCATCCTTGATGTCGAACTGCTCAAGGACAGCTTTTGACAATCGTCCAATATTTAACAGGGTCTTGTTGTTTTTACTATACTTTAAGCCTGATTCAAAGTATTGGGGAACATCATTTTGATAATCTATCGTAGCAAGGTCAAGGCCTAATCTCTTGATCAGCTGCTCAAGTAATGATTTCAAATAGAAGAAGTCAACATGCCCGGTCTTTGTGTTCCAGCTTTCCTTTTCTTTGCTGCCTGAAACAAATACCCCGAGCTGTGTTGATTCCAGGTATTTTTTTAAAGGTTTTTCAGGATCTGTCTTTTTTGTATCCAGGAAATAGGTGGTCCCGAATTCAAAAATTTTCAGGTCGGTAATTCGTCTGTTCTGGTTGTATTGAACAGACTCGAGTCCGCCAAACAGAAGGGACTGACGCATGGCATCCAGGTCTGAACTCAGGGGATTATATATCATCACATTATTGTCGCTGTGAAAGCCTGGAATTTTTTCAGCATAGCTTGCTTTGCACAGGGAGTTGTTCATGATCTCATGGAACCCGTTACTGCTCAACAGATCAGCGATGGTATTCATGACCTTGTCCCTGTCTGGTTTAGGGTAAAACGAAAGGGAGGCATTGACCTTATCTCCGAATTCCACATTATTATACCCATAGATCCTGAGAATCTCTTCAATGAGGTCGGCCTCACGGCGAACGTCATAACGGTATGTGGGTACAGAAGCCGTTATGGAAATGTCTGTTTCTTTGACAATATCGATTTCCAGGTCTTTTAATATACTTTTCACAGTACCAGGGGCAATATGTTTGCCAACCAGTGCATCCAGCTTATCGAAATTCAGATTTATCACCTGGTTGGGGACAGGCCTGGGATAAACATCGATAATTTCTGATGCAATATTCCCTTCTGCCAGTTCTTTGATCAATACTGCAGCCCTTTTGATGGCATATATGGTAATATTGGGATCTGCCCCACGTTCAAAGCGGAATGAAGCATCTGTTTGCAGGCTGTGGTATTTTGATGTTTTCCTGATCGTAGCCGGGTCAAAATAAGCACTTTCAAGGAAGAGGTCCCTGGTTTTATCAGTTACACCAGATGTTATTCCTCCAAAAACCCCTGCAATACACATTCCATCTTTCACATTACAAATCATCAGATCATCTGCCTGGAGTTCTCTTTTAACTTCATCAAGTGTGATAAATTGTTCTTCAGGATTTGCTTTACGGATGACAATAGTGTCACCTTTGATCTGATCTGCATCGAAAGCATGCAAAGGGTGCCCTGTTTCCATCAGGATATAATTGGTAATATCGACTATATTATTGATGGGGCGTATACCAATGGCATTCAGCCTGTTCCTGAGCCAATCCGGTGATTCTTTGACCTGGATACCAGTGATGGTTAATCCGGTATATCGCGGACAAGCGTCCGGGTCATCAACCTTTATATCAATTTTTCTTTTGGCTTTCCCAACCTGAAAATCATCCACAGCAGGCAGGTTCAGCTTGAGGTTCAGTTTCCGTTGTTGATTCAGCGCAGCTACAATATCTCTGGCCACGCCGATATGGGCAGTGGCATCTGTCCGGTTTGGTGTAAGTCCTATCTCAAAAACCCAATCTTCTGATATCTCAAAATGGTCTTTTGCCAGCTTGCCAACCGGTATATCATCTTCAAGGACCATGATGCCTTCATGCGAATTGCCAAGCCCAATTTCATCTTCTGCACAGATCATCCCTTCCGATACCGCCCCCCTGATCTTTGATTTCTGAATGGTAAAGGGTTTTTCATCCATGTTTAATGTAGTTCCCACAGTAGCTACCAGGACTTTCTGACCTGCAGCAACATTGGGTGCACCACATACGATGGGGAGTGGATTTTCCGCACCGATATCAACCGTGGTGACTGTCAGCCTGTCAGCATCAGGATGTTTCTCGCAGGTGAGGACTTTTCCTATAAGGATCCCTTCCAGGCCGCCCTTTACAGATTCAAACTTTTCAAGCCCCTCCACTTCCAGGCCCGTGTCCGTCAAGATCTCTGCAAGTTCCTGGGGTTCAACATCTCCAATATCTACGTAATCCTTTAACCAGTTGAATGAGATCTTCATGAATATTGATTTTTATACTGCATCGCAAATGTAGTGATTTTAATCAAGTTGCTAACTGATGGAAGCCCAATTCGCTTGATTTTTACCCAGCTCAAAAAGGTGATTTTTGAGGGGTGCATGTTCGGGGTTATGGAGATCAGGATCTTTTTCTAAAATCTCGATGGCCAGGGTCCTGGCATATTTTAATACTTTTTCGTCTTTTACCAGGTTGGCGATTTTCAGGTCGAGGATTCCACTTTGCTGTGTGCCTTGCAGGTCGCCTGGCCCACGCAGTCGCAGGTCCACCTCTGCGATTTCGAATCCATCCGTAGTTTGGACCATGGTGTCAAGCCTTTTCCTGGCTTCTGCTGTGAGCTTGTAATCCGACATGAGGACACAAAAGGATTGGTCGGCTCCCCGGCCCACCCGTCCCCTCAGCTGGTGCAGTTGTGACAATCCAAAACGTTCAGCATTCTCAATCACCATGACACTTGCCCTAGGTATATCTACGCCAACTTCTATAACAGTGGTAGATACCATGATCTGGGTTTCGCCCTTGACGAAACGTTGCATTTCATAATCCTTATCGGCAGGTTTCATCTTACCATGGACGATACTTATTGCATAATCAGGTAAAGGAAATGCACGCTGTATGCTTTCATAACCATCCATCAGGTCTTTCAGGTCCAGTTTTTCGGATTCCTGTATCAAAGGATAAACAAGAAATACCTGCTGTCCTTTCTGTATCTGCTCTTTGATGAACCCAAACAACTTCAAGCGCTTGGTATCATAAAAATGGTATGTCTTCACAGGTTTTCTGCCGGGGGGCATCTCATCGATGACAGAGAGGTCAAGATCCCCATATAAGGTCATGGCCAGGGTCCGTGGTATGGGAGTGGCGGTCATCACGAGCACATGTGGCGGAACGATATTCTTTTTCCACAGTTTTGCACGCTGTGCAACACCAAAGCGATGTTGTTCATCGATCACGACCAGGCCCAGGTTCTTGAATTTGACCGTCTCTTCGATAAGCGCATGCGTACCTACCAGTACCTGGAGCTCGCCAGACAGCAGTTCCGCATGTAATTTCTTCCGTGCAGCAGCCTTGGTGGAACCGGTCAGCAGTTCCAGTTTAATGCCCAGCCCTTCAAAGAGCCTCGTAACGGTCGTAAAATGCTGATTGGCCAATATTTCAGTAGGGGCCATAAAGCAGGCCTGGTAAACATTGTCCAGTGCGATCAGGATGGCCATGACAGCAACCAGGGTCTTCCCGCTGCCAACATCTCCTTGCAGGAGCCTGTTCATCTGTTTACCTGCACCCAGGTCAGCCCGTATCTCTTTGATCACTTTTTTCTGGGCATTGGTCAATTCAAATTTGAGGTTCTGCCGGTAAAAAGTATTCAGGTAAGTACCCACTTTTTGAAACACATGGCCCTGCACTGTTTCCATTCTGCTGATCTTGTACTTAAGCAGCTTAAGCTGGATAAAAAATAACTCTTCAAATTTCAGCCTGGCCTGTGCCCTTTGAAGTATATTCTGGTCCTTTGGGAAATGAATATTAAGCAGAGCGTCCTCCTTGCTGATGAGGCTTAGCGAGTCCAATATGTCTTTTGACAGGGTTTCCTTTATCTCACCTTGAATCCTTTGCAATAAGGTATGCATCAACTTGCTGATTTGCCGGCTGTTCAATCCCCGGTTTTTAAGTTTGTCGGTGCTGCTGTAAAATCCCTGGAGTGTGGCACCTGCATTTTCTTTTAAGACAAACGGTTCAACTTCGGGATGTGGCATATTGAACCTTTTATTGAAGATGGATGGCTTACCGAATACGAGGTATTCTACATCCGCCTGAAATTTATCAATATACCAGCGAATGCCTTTAAACCAAACCAGGTCGACGCTGCCAGAGCCATCGGAAAGCGTGGCAACCAGCCGCCTGCCTCTCTTTTGTCCCATTTCGCGTACATTTGAAATGGTGCCTTTCAGCTGCACATAGGCCATATCACCACTGATCTCTGAGATCCTGAATATTTTACTTTTATCTATATACCTGAATGGATAGTACTGGATGAGATCGTTGAAACAATCCACACCCAATTCGCTGCGCAGCAGAGCAGCCCTTTTGGGCCCAACACCTTTAAGGTATTCAATTGGTGTATCGAGGGTATTCACAGACATAGATCAATGCGGATTTGCCTGACAAATGTAATGAATATAAAAAAAACTCCCCCGGCCCGGAGGAGTTTTTATCAATATATAGAGTTTGGTTTGGCTTAGTATTCCCAGAGATCATTTTCGAATGTAAAGATCTCATCTTTGATCCTTTCAGATTCGTAGAGGGCATCAATACCTGATGCGTACTCAGCAATCTTCCGGTCGTAGACATTCGATTCTTTGTAGACATAACTTTCAAAGATCCTTTTCCAGAACACATCGTCATAAGTGAGGCGCATGGCATCATTATGTCGGTTATACACCAATGCTTTGGCAAGGATAGGCCTGGCTTCCGGGAAATATATCCAGAACAGTGGCTCCGGAAATTCTTCACCACCGAGTTCCTTCATCATCACCGGGCAGATGCCAATGATCCTTACCAGCATTTGTGACCTTTGTTTGTCGAAATACCAGTCTTCCTTGATCCTGATACGCATGACCTTGGTATCGTCAAATATAGTAAAGATCAATGAATCATATTCATCATAAGGAGGATAAGGCCTTTTAAAAGTGTTATGTAGTGTATCCACCTGCCGGTTTATGATCTCCCGGTGAGTAAGTGGCACCAGGAATTCATCCGTAGGTGAAATATCATATGCCGTTATCGATCCTTCTTTCAAGGCGTCTAAAATGACCGTGATAAAGCTTCTCCAATGGTTATGCGGTTCCAGCGGATAATAAAATGCCTGGTTCATTTTTTGACGCATATCGACGGTACGCCATATCCTTCTTTGCCACATGACATCAGCTTTCCTGAGTGGCGGATAGGGTACAGGCCGCGTATTTATGAACCCGCCGCCATCTTCAAAGAGGCCGTCAACAGGTGGCTCATCAAGTATTTGTGCTTGTGCTGAGGTATTTGCCCCGATCATCATCAGGGAAAATAGTATCAGTAAGATGCTTAACTTTTTCATAATACCTCCTTATAGTTCTGTTTTATTTAATTTCAAGGTTTATAGGGTTCAGGCTACGAGTGGTGCCATCTGGCCCGGTAGCTTGAATATTTTGGAAAAAAAATCTTTGTTTCCTTCTGGCGTCCTTCATGATATTTACCATATCCTCAGTAAAACGGTTACCTCTTGCATTTTTCTGCACCAGGTCACCACCGATAATGGTGATCATTTTAAAAGAAGTTACCACGAAGTAAAGTTCAAATTCAAAGTCTTTCATTTCAGGAATGATCGCTCCGGCAGCAATCAAGATGTTCTTTTCAATTTGTCCCTGGATCTTTCCTGCGACTTCGGCAACCGGATCAGGTACTCTCTTCACCCTGAATTCTGCAGATCCCATATTGACCATTTCTCCCTGATAATCAGCACTGGCACTGACCACAGCTTTCCGGGTTCCGGTTGGCATGGTAACAATCCAGTCGCCTTTACTACTGGGATCCCGTTTAATGGTGCCTGTTGAAATGCTGGGCCTGATATTTTCTTTCGCTATACCAGGTACAGAAATAGAAACCGGGTTAGGGACAGCAATATAGAATACATTCATTTTTTTTGCAGCAACCGTTAATGATGGGGGTGCAACAATGTATTCGTGCTTGAATGGATAATCCTTTTCCGCACCGGTTGGGTCTACGATCCTTATGATTCCGGCGTACTTGTGCGTACCTTCAGTTGCAGCTGTCCAGTCCAGCTTTGCCACACCACCTTTGCCGGAAATTTTTTGGGCACGGCCAATATTAGCTGAGGTGATCTTATCAGCGCCCTTCAGGATAAAAACCTGAGGGTCCTGTTTTGAATCATAGGCGGCCACCAGTACTTCTGCTTCATATTTCTCCCCCTTAAGAATATAACTTGTTTTGGGGATGACTTTGGCAGCAACTTCATCGAATTTAAAGTCGGTGACATCAATTTCATTAAAGAGCTCCGCCACAACGTCAAATTCCGCAGTGAGGATCTCATTGATCAGCTTATTGAGGATGGTAATTTCAGCAGCCAGGATGGTGGCATAGAAATTATGCATTTCCCATGACTCCCTTTGTCCATCAGCAGTGAAATAATCACCATCGGTTACCAGGCCGATCTTAACAACTCCCCGGTACTGTTCATCAACCAGGCTCAGAATATCAACCTTATAATCTTCGATCTTTTGTTTCAAAATGGCAGCATTGCCCTGGTTGATAAAATAGTTTGTAGTCCTGTCAAACTTATCCTTAGAGGGTACTTTTTCAAGGTTGAGGACATAGCTCGGGATCATCTTGCCAGGATCTCGTAGATCCGGCACTTCTTTGCGTGTATAGTATTCCTCCATTATTGTAAGGGAGTCCTTTCGCTCAGAATACATGACAATATCAAATTTGACCTTATTGATATATTTGATCAGGTCATCTGAAATTCGCTGTGCTTCCTGGGCGTTCTCCCAATAGGGTCCTACTTTAGCGGGATTTAGCTCATTCTGGAACTCAAACTGACTGTAGGTAGAGTTGATCTTATTACCGAAAGTCTCGTTTGTGCTTACCATGCTTTCGTTTACGACAAGAAACGCATCGAGAATCTCCTTGGACACATTGAGGGCGAGGAGCGCCGTCAAGACCAAGTACATCATCGCAATCATTTTCTGTCGCGGGGTTTCCTTATATCCAGCCATAAATTTCTTATTTTATAAACGTTTCTTTACTAACCAATTGATGTAATATGATTAACCAGCAGTGTTTACATTCATGGCTGTCAGCATATTGCCATAAATCTTGTTCAGCGCTGCCACCCTTTCAGTGAGCACGTCAAGTTCTTCTTTATACCTGAGTGTTCTGTCACTTGAGGCAGACAGATTTTCAAGATAGCTGCCAAGCGTGGTCTGCAGTTTTGCAGATGATTCAACCTGTTCGTTACTGGCTTGAAGTTGCAGTTCATAGACTGAATTCAAAGCCTCGAGGTTATCTGAAATTTTCCTTAACTGTTCGTTGTAGGATTTTCCTTCCAAAGAAGTCAGGTCGAGCGCTTCAGCTGATCTGGCAAGAGTGTCAACTGACCTGGTGTAATTTTCGATCAGATTATTGACGGTACTTGCAGCTTCCCTGATATTTCCGGTAAACTCTTCAGTTGCGGAAAGCTCATTTCTAATTGACTGTGACGCTTCTGAATAAGCACTTGAAAGTCCGGCTGCGCTTGAGGCAGCAGTTTTGATATTCTGTGCATATTCTTCGGAAGCACCCACATCGCGTGCTAAGGATTCTGCAGTTTGCTTATAAGTTGATGACAACTCATCGACAGAACTGGAAGCACCTTTTACTGAGGTTATATATTCATCTGTAGCCACGGCTGCATCTGAAATATCCGATAGTTTTGATGCGTTATCGCTCAGTCGATGAAGCCCATCGCCCAGATTTTTCATCAGCTCCGGACCAATTTTAGCTTCTTCCAGCATAGAATCCAGTTCTTCTGTTGGCGTTCTGTGTTCCTCACCATGTACATGATACATGCCTGCAAGCTCCGGATAAACCAGGCTCCAATCAGGCTCAACATATGGCGGTTCGAATCCAGAGAAGAAGAAGATAAGAGATTCAGTTCCCAGACCAACGATTAGCATGATATCCGCTCCGGGATAGTGGTTGATTTTGAAAAGAGCTCCAAGGATAACGACTGAAGCACCCCATCCGTACAGTTTGCCCATGAAATTTCTAAATCCACGGCCTCTGACAATGTTTGTTAAACCCATAATGATCTATAATTAAGTTTAATAAAAAAATTAATACTTCTGTTTTTGCAATAAAATTCTTTAGTTATATACTTTTGATGCCTTTGCAGGATTATCGTCTTTGTTCCTGCCAAGGAAAGGTTGCATACATCTGAACCCAACGTATGATTTCGAAGTGTCCTGGTATTCATAAGCACGGGTATACGTTTGCAGATAATAAGCAATATCTTTCCATGAGCCACCACGGACAACCTTACGTTTCATTGCCGGTGGATCAGATTCTTTAGCATTGTAAGTGTAATTGGGATTCATATCCCAGGTAAAGTTGTAAGATACCGGATCAAAGGCAGAATTGGTCCATTCCGATACGTTACCTGCCATGTCGTACAGCCCCCAGTCGTTTGACGGGTAGTGTGCCACAATCACAGTCCTCAGACCACCATCATCGATATAATTACCACGAATCGGTTTGAAGTTGGCGAGGAAACATCCCTTGTCATTTCTGGTGTAAGGACCACCCCATGGATAAGGACTCAGTTCATAGCCACCCCTGGCTGCCCATTCCCATTCAGCTTCGGTAGGTAATCGGAATTCAGCAACTACAGATTCACCACGTTTTGTTCTCAGGTAACTATTTCTTAACTCGGTCCTCCATATACAGAATGCCCTGGCTTGTCGCCAGTTTACTCCCACCACTGGATAATGATCATAAGCCGGATGCCAGAAGTATTTTTCTGTCATCGGGTCATTGAATGAGTAGGTATAGTCATGAATCCAGCACAAGGTATCCGGATAGACATTTATCATTTCTTTTCTAACATAAACTGAACGGTCTCTCATACCCTGAGGACGATTAGCAAACATCGCGTCCTCATAATTGCCGTCAGCGGAATAATCTTTTTTAGCAGCTGCGTGCAGGTCAACCCAATAATATTCATAATATAATTTACGGGTATCTACTTCTTTTCTGCGAAAATATCTTTCATGCTCTGGCAGGTACATGTCTTCAAGCGCATCAACAATCTCTTGCTGGTCTGTTTTCCATGGTATCTCTTCGTCCCAGTTTACTCTTGGGGGGTCGATAATGATCCCATCTCTGTTTTCCGTTAATACAAAAGGAGGTTCAGTAATACCATTGTCATATAACATCCACCGGGCAATTGAATCCCTTACCCAGTATACAAATTGCCTGTATTCACTATTGGTAATTTCTGTTTCATCCATAAAGAAAGCGGAGATAGAAATAGTTTTTGGCTGGAATAACTGGCCATACGTAACATCCTGATCACCGGCACCCTGAGTGAAACTACCCTGTGGCACGAACACCATTCCATATGGATCCGGTTGATAGAATTGCTTTGTCTTTCTTTGTACACCGGTCAGCTCACCATTCCCTGAATTGCTACAACTATCAAACATGACAATCAAGGATAGTATTGAAAGATAAAAAGTTAGCTTTTTCATATTAGAAGTATTTAATTATCAACCTAACGAAGCACTAATACAATTATTATTTAAAATTGAGCAAAATTAATTAATTCAATAAAACAAATGTCAAATTCTACATATTTTTATAAAAACCTGGTATTCTTGTAACTCCTGCGTCCTTTTTCTCCTTCTATCTTGAAACAGTAGTTTAAGAATATCTCATGGCTGCCCCCTGTCCTCGACAATCCCATTTTTGATGTGGTGATGTCATACGCATAACTCAGCCGAAAGTTCTTAAATTCTAATCCAACGATAACGCTGATTGCATCTTCCAGTCTGTAAGCCAGGCCACCCCAGAACTTCTGGTTGTATTTCACAAGGGCTGCCACATCCATTTGTGTGGATGCAAGGTCTGACTTGATCAATACTGAAGGATCCAGAGAAAAAGCAGGGTTACTGGGAAATACAAATGAATATCCAGCGTTCAAGTTAAAAGTCCTGTCCAGCGTGGTATTCAGGATATAGCTGCCAGCAGAATCTGCATGAGAAGCAAGTTCTTTCCCATCGGTACTGGCTAATTGCTGAACTGAAAAACCGACGTAATATTGATTGGACACATTATAAAACAAGCCTAAAGAAAAATCGATCAGCATTTCACTTTCTTCACCGTTCAGCTGGTCGAGCAATGGATCTGGTTCTGCAGGTTTTAGTTTGGAGAAATCGGTAGACATGTTATAAAAACCAACCATGAAACCAATTCCCAGCTTGCCTGAACCAATGTTTGCGTGGTACGAATATCCGATCTTCAGATTAATGGTCTTTGAGAAACCGATCTTGTCCTGCATGATCACGCCACCGATTCCACCATGAAGAACCCTGATTGGAGAATGAGCATTCAAAAGGAATGTCTCAGGACCAACCTTGTCTCCATTGGCGTCCTTGAATCCTGCCCATTGCTGGCGGACTATTCCTGATATACAAATGCCATTGTTCATACCTGCAAAACCTGGGTTGTATGTTAAAATATTAAACATATTCTGGGTAAATTGCGGCTCTTGCTGGGCTTTTGAAGCTATAAAAAGTATCAGGCAAAATGTGACTAATATTGCGTTTCTCAAACTTTTCATACAAAATACTATGGTTTCCCAGTTATAATCGAGCTAAAGTAGCAATTTTTTTATTATTTCATGTTGTCACTTTAAATTTAATTTTAACAGCCTGAGAAGTCAGCATTGGCGGCCATAAATTTTCATAGATATTTAACGCAGAATATTGTTAAAAGTTATGTGAATTCAGGGTATTTACGTAGACACTAGAAGTATGCCCGTAGTTGAACGCTGCCAACATGAACAATGTTTGCCCCGGGTGATTTTCTCCCATTATATAAGAGATTAAGTTGCAGGTGCCGGGCAATGGTTTGTTGATAAGATAAATTCCAGGTGCCATTATCACCGGGTTGAAACCCGTTCAACATCTCAAAAGCCAATGGTGTATTTGTATTCTCATTATATCGTACTTGCAGGTAATTGGCCTGAACCAGGAAGCTTCCCTTATTGGTTAATTTGTAACTTAGCTCCAATCCGATATCATGGATCAACGCGCGTGTATCATCTGCCATCAGCGTGTTAATCTTATTGATATAATTGTATTTCAATTCTATTCTCACCTGTGGCCCTGGTTGATAACTTAATTTTGGGATAATCCGGTGACTTTGAATATCGTAATCACTCAGGTTAAAAAATTCGGAAAAACTTGACTTATTGCCGGCTTCGTAGCTGAACAGCAATGAAAATGCTTTGTAGAAATTCCATCTGAGATTAACACCCCTGAGTTTGACCATCCTGGTCTCAAATCCACTATTGAGTAATACCTTATTCCGGTTATTCTGAAAATTCAAATCTAAGCTGAATTTGCTGTTGCTCCTGTTATAATATAAGGTATTTCTAAAATTAGAGCTTAATGACAGTAAAAGAGAGTCTTTGATCTGGCTGTCGCTGATAAATGGGTTAAAGACGGCATTGGCATTGTTATCGGCAGATTTATGCTCTGTCCTGTAAGCAAGCTGGTTAGAAAGTTTGGCAATAAATTTTTTCACACCCGGTTCATTGATCCAGACTGCAGCTGGGTTGAGGAAAAGTGAAGCGCTGAACTGGTTGAAATAGGACCTGATAAAATTGTTGGTGGAAGAGAACAGCCTGATATAATTGGCCTGGTCTTTAAAAGGAGCAACCTCAAATTCATTTAGCTGCTGGATGCCGTCATTATTATAATCTATCCATGAATAAAAACCTTCTCCATCGGCTACCCTCAGATATGATACTTCCAGCTGTTCTTCCTGTCCGGTGCCAATTTCGTAAAAGATATTGGAGCTAAGCACACCTTTTTTTACTTTCAGAAAATGTTCTATCCGTCCCACAATGGTTTTATCCGGATCGTTTGATGACAAAACGGTATCTTTAATCATCAGGTTCCGGTAACTGGAGGTCAGGCTAAAACGGTTATTCCGGTTTTTTTGCAAGTTCAGTTTGAAATTCAATTCCTCAGCAACATTGGCCAGTTTCAGCTCATTGCCGGATGGCAACCTGTCTGACCTTTGGGTGTAATTCAGCATAACCTGGTTATTACTTGAGTCCGCATTGACAGCATAAGCACCCCATTTAAAGTAAGAATAGCTGTTATTGGACAAAGAATCGCTTCGAAGATTGTTGAAAATGTTGTATTCCTGGTCTTCCATCAAGCCAAGTGTGATCCATTTAAACTTTTTTGAGATGTCGCCAATACTTCTGATAAAAGTGGAGCTTGATGCCGTATCCTTTGATTTTAACAAACTCCCCTGGAACTTGGCCGTAAACTTTCGATAGCTAAGATTAAAGTTCAACCTGTTACGAAGGCCCTTGTAATTGTCACCAATGAGGAATGACTTTATTTCATAGTCGATCCTCCCAACTTTGTCATTCTTGAACCCAAGGTTAAAAGCACCCAGGTGCTCTTCACTTTTAGGAATGTCCTGTATATTCCAGTCCCTGGAAAATTCAATCGGACGAAATGGTTCCAGTGGGTTGAAATCTTTGCTGTCGAATTCATAGTGGAGGCCGGTACCCATAATCCATGAATTCTGTGATTTTTTCCCAAGCAACTTTTCACTGTGCAATCCAATTTCACCGGCGAATCCTATATTATCATCCTGGTCTAATCCTGAGAATGTATTCAAGTCCTGGTTGCTGAGTGCTATTTCTGAAGAAATTTTAATGTTCTTGCTGATCTTGTAATCTCCGGCAAAGGTGAGCATTTGAGACTTCTTTGGAGTCACCAGTAACTTCACCGGTGCATAACTCCCCTGCGGAACACCATTAACAGGAGCAAGCCACTTGAAAACCCTTCCGTTAGCTGCGTTCTGATCCAGGACATAATTTCCTCTTCCCTCTCCAACCAGAGAAAACCCCACCTGGTATAAAGCACTATCGGGATTGGTTGAGTATACGAATATGGTGTCGTAATACTGGCTGTTTACGATACTATCTGTGATTTTATATCGAACCTGGTCGCTTGAAAAACCCACACTGTCAATATTCCAGACAATTGCCTTGAGCAAACTGTCGCCTACCGAGCTCATCAATCTTTTTTCCTGGTTGCTGAGGTCTTGCTGCAGGGGTTGATTCTTAAGATCAGATTTGGAATAAAAATTCAGTCTGAGCTCCAGTTTTTCATTTCTGAACTCATCACCAACACAGAATAATGCCTGGGCATAATTCTTGTCGGAGTATTCAAACTCTACTACGATCCTGCTGTCTTTGGTGATGAGTATATTGGGAGTGAAGGTGATTTCTCCAAGATTGTAGTTGATGATGTAATCGTATGTTTCTCCCCTTGCAAGCAACCTGCCGTCGATATATACTTTTTCTGATCCTGCCAGTACAATAAGAAATGATTCCCCCTGGCTGCCTTTTAATTTGTAAGGCCCCTGGTTGCCTTCTATACCCGGGATATTATTACGTGCAAATTTCCCTTTGCCAAGGGCAGCAGCAAATTTTAGGCGGTTAGTGCCAAAGACCTTTGTTTTATCTTTATTGCTTATGTCAAATTCAGTATTGAAAGCAGCACCCTGCGCTTTTTCAAAGAAGTTCATGAAATAGCTTTTTGGCCGGGTTAATTCGAAATCACCTACCACCAGGGTATTTTTTTTGATACTCAGCTGTATAAAGACCTTGTCAAATTCCTGTATCTGCTGCGTGTTTCCTTCGGGCTGGATAGGTACTGTGTTATCGGTAATGGCAGCCACCACATCAATATCCTTGCTTAGCTTCCCGGATAACTGCAGGTTTAAATTGGAATTGACCACCACATTCTGACTGTTCCCGAATGAAACGCTCCTGGAAATGCTACCGCTTTTACTGAGGTTGCTGAACTTCATAAAGTCGCTCTGCTGCTGTTGGTACTGGTAAATGAATGGATTGTAAGGTTCTTCGGTTCTTGGAGTGATCTTGTCAACATCCTTGTTCTGGTATGATTTTGAAAAATCATATGGGAATACCCGGTAGCTTATCCTGATCTCAGTCTGCTGTGCACCGGAAAAAAAATCCTCATGCAGGATAAGGAGAGACGAAACAGGATCCACCTGATAAGCCTCTGGTGAAATAATATTTCCCAGGCTATCTGTAATGATCAAACTATTGGGAATGATACTGAGGCTGTCCAATCGGATGCTGTCACTATCCACATGTATCAATTTTTGCCGCAGATTATCCAATTCCTGTGCATGAATCACACAGGGTATGAATAATATGATGAGGATGAAAATTTTGATTATTGGTTTCAACTTGCGGCTATTTGTTGCTCAAGAATAAAGTAAAAATTGCCAATCTATTGTGTAAGAAGAATTGAAACTGTGGTGAATTTCTGAAAAAAACTTGAGAAATTGCTAAAAAAGAATATAATTTTGCATGCTTTTTTGCTGATGTTAAATTTGTTAAATAATTAAATCATGGCTTTCTTACAACGCGAAAAATTGTTTTCAGGAAAGTGGTTCAAAGCTTACAGCCTGATCTTAATCGGCTCCTTTATCATGGCAGCTGGTTTTGTTTTGTTTATCACTCCCCACAAGATCATCCCCGGTGGAGTTTATGGTATTGCGATCGTCTTACATCACATGTTTGATCTTCCTGTGGGTTTGACAGCGCTTTGTTTTGATATTCCCCTAACCATTATTGGTGTCAGGGTTTTAGGACCGCGATTTGGGGTGAAGACCGTTGTCGGTTTTGTCTTAACGGCTTTCTGGGTTGATTCCCTTACCTATTTATATGGTGATGTTCCACTCATCCCGGATGATGTTTTGTTATCCTCTTTATTCGGGGGTGTCATGACCGGGTTAGGATTGGGGTTGATATTTAAATCCAAGGCCACTTCAGGGGGATCTGACATTGTTGCCATGATCATTTCAAAATATACCAGGCTTCCGATTGGCCAACTCTTGATGGTGGTGGATTCTTTCATCGTGCTCATCGGTCTGGTTGCCTTTAGAGACTGGCAGATCCCATTATATTCATTGATTACAATATATGTTACCGGCAGAGTTGTTGATCTTGTATTGCAGGGTATTTCTTATGACAAGACTTTGTTTATCATTTCCGAAAAGCACCAGGAGATAAGGGATAAGATCATCAATGACCTGAACAGAGGAGGCACACTGTTTCATGGCAGCGGGATGTACAATTATGAAGAGAAAAGTATTATCTATACCGTATTGAACAGGAGGGAGCTGGCCATTCTGCAGGACTTTATCCACCAGGTCGATCCCAATGCCTTCCTTGTGGTCATCAACGCCAATGAGATCCTTGGTGAAGGATTCAGGTCTCTGAAAGATAAGATTGAAGACTAGTAATTATTGCCTGAACAGCCGGATGATGTCGTTTCCGTTGGCAAAGATCAGCAGGCCAAATAAAAGGATCATCCCGACAATTTGAGCATATTCAAGAAATTTTTCATTCGGCTTGCGACGGAAAATAATCTCATAAAGCAGGAACATCACATGTCCGCCATCCAGGGCTGGAATTGGTAAAATATTCAGGATAGCAAGCATAATGGAAAGAAAAGCTGTCAGTCTCCAGAATTTCTGCCAATCCCAAACCTCAGGGAAAATACTTCCAATGGTGATGAAACCACCTACAGATTCATATGCTTTTACCTCCTTGGAGAATAGCAGTTTCAACTGGCGCAGATAATTCCCTATCCCCCTGAAGCCCTTTGCTATACCGGCTGGAATAGCTTCAGCAAAGCTATAATTGATTTCCTTGATGTCGAAATAATGATGGATGCCTTTGGCATATACCCCAATCTTGCCTTGATCCGATACCACAACAGGGTAGTTAAGGGTATCATTATCCCTGATGATCTTTAAGGTGATTTGTTCATTCTTATAGCCTGGCATCTCCCTGAGGTAGTCATTGAAATAGAAGAGTGCTTCATCATTCAATCCAATAAACCTGTCATTTTTTTGAATCCCTGCTTGGAGGGCGGGGGAATCAGGCATTATGCTATCAGCTACATAAGGGATCCTGACGGAGATGAAATTTGAATTTCGCTGTTTAGCCAGTTTTCCCAGGAACCCTTCAGGGATATTCACAGTGAAAGGTTCTCCCTGTCGTATAATATGAATGGTGTTGGCTTCATTCAGGATGATGGTCAGCGGTATTTTTTGAAAATCCTCAACCATCTCTTTGTCAATTGAAATAATCTGGTCACCATCCCTTAGCCCCATTTCGTAACCCAGTGAATCAACAGCGATACCATATTTATTGGCTTCGGTTGTGGGAAGGTATTGTTCGCCCCAGGTGTAGAGCATGAACACATAAATGACCATGGCGAGCAAGACATTTACGATAACTCCGCCCAGCATGATGATCAAGCGTTGCCAGGCGGGTTTAGCCCTGAATTCCCATGGCTGTGGAGGCTTCCGGAGTTGTTCCTTATCCAGCGATTCATCAATCATTCCGGAA
>JAUXCL010000059.1 GCA_030618905.1 Bacteroidales bacterium
GGAACTGACGCCAAGGCTCAAAATAAACTTTGTATGATAGGGCAGTATCCTGGTGATCTCAATGGCCTGGGGCTTTTGCTGTGAAAATAAACTCAGGAACTGTTGTATGCTATCAATGGCATTGGTATACCCGTTGAGCAATAATTCATCCTTTTTCAGAATAAGGTCAGTTTCCGACCAAAGGCCCAGGTTAGCCAGTAAGGAAATGCTCTCATGATATTCTGCCCCACAAAGCTGTTGCACTAATGCATTAAAAAAATGGTGCTGGATATATATATTGGCGTCCACATTTTTCCCGGCGGTCTTTTTGATTTTTTCAAATGCCGGGTTTATGATAGAATGTTCACTGTCCAGTTGATCGATGGACGTCTTGACGAGTGATTCAGCATGGCTCCCAATAAAAAGGCCTTTGTAAAGTGTATAGGAAAAGACCACCCGGGACTGCTCAACAACTTGTTCAATTGTTGCCTTATGATGTGCTATTTCGTTATGCTGGCAATTTCTTCCGAATAGGTCCATGATGAATCCATCCACGCTGGATTCAGCAAGTGCCGGGTCCAATTGAAAAAGATAGAGTACTTCTGTTTGACCTTCCCCCTGCTGGTGAAAAGAGATATAGAATTTCTGTTTGTCAAATAAGTCATGCATTCCTTCATGATGCTTCATCAGGGTGTTCATGGCATTCAGGTCTGCAGTGAAAGATTGAAACTGAGGGATGCCTTTTAAAGACATCCATAAATCATTCTTATTTTCCAGTTGTGCTAAAGTTTGTAAGGGATGCTGCAGTTCGAAGAATATGGCTGTATTGGAAGGAATGGCATTAAATGGATTTGATGCATGGCGGCTAAATTTTTGATAATAATAAAATCCTCCACCCAGTATCCCCAGAAGGACAATAGTCAGGATGCCATAAAGGATGATCTTACGCGAAACGGCCATAATGATCAAAATTAATTGAAATGACTTTGTTTCCTAAGGATTAACGGAAATTAAACTAACAACCATATGTTAATTATTGAAAAAGTTTGAGTTGTTCATTCAGGTTGAATGATTTCCTGTGATGTTTTGTGATCCCATGCACAGCAATGGAAGCTTTATGCGCTTGTGTTGGATATCCCTTATTTGTGAACCACCCGTAATGCGGGAATTTCTTGTGGATCTTTAGCATATACTCATCCCTGTACGTTTTTGCCAGGATTGAAGCAGCCGCAATGGAGAGGTATTGCTGATCACCTTTGACAATACACTTATATTTGATCCCCGTGCTATTTTTAAATCTGTTGCCATCTATCAACAACAGATCGGGCCTTTGCTTAAGCCCTTTGGCAGCTTTATTCATAGCTAAATAGGTTGCGTTGAGAATATTGATTTCATCAATTTCCTCAACATTTGCCATTGCGACTTTAAAGGCCAGTGCATCTTTCTCAATGAGAATTCTTAATTCATCCCTGTGCTTTGCACTTAACTTTTTTGAATCATCCAGGTCAGGGTTCTTATAGTCTTTTTCAAAGATGACTGCTGCCGCAAAAACCGGGCCGGCAAAGCATCCTCTTCCTGCTTCATCAATACCTGCCTCACACAGATTGGTCGAATAATGTGCTTTTAACATGAGGTCAATAAAGGTGGTTATTAAGGAGAATAAGGACAAGGTACAGAATAAATATCAACTCGTGCCATTTTTTGGTTTTCACAGTGCCCATATAACCCGAAATGAAAATGGCCAGGGGTATAAAAAGAAAAGATTGACTGGCCAGAAAATCAGCATGTCCAAAAAGACTGATGGGCAGGCTGATGATGAATAGCCATACGATAACCATGACTTTCCGCCTGATGTTTACATTTCGCTCGTTCAGGTGTGTTAGTGTATGAAAAATAGCAATGATGGCAAAGACAGTGATCAATCCCCAAATCACATAAGTAGGATCAGGGTAATCGATCGTAATGGGCTTGATATCGATAAAGAACCTCAACCATGTGATATAAATATCTTGTGGTTTATCAAATATATAGTTGTAAGCAATATAATAAGTATAAGGCAAAGAGAGGCCAATAAATGAGATTGCCCAGATCCTGATTGATAATTGTCTGAAAATAAACATGGATATCCAGATGAGCAGGATAAAAATGATGGCTGGAAGATAGCTGAGCGAAGCAAGCGATATCAAAATGCTGGCGCTCAGTATATTGTTAATGACCAGAATGTCTGATTCTCCAAAGCATTGCATGATCCTGTCGATGGACAATAATATAAAGACAATGGCAATCAGCTCCGGATAAAGTGTTAACAAGCTTGGTGCATGGCTCATCAATGTTATAAATACCAGGGCTGGGATTAAGGAGTTATTGGGAGCCAGTTCATTCCTGATCATGATCACATTAATGAGAATGGCAGCCAATGCCAACAGGCAAAAAGCGATGAATGTCATTACCCATGGATTTTCATCAATGAGATTCAGGCTGAGATTGTATAAGGGGTGGATTCTAATAAAGATGCTTGTATCCTGAGGTGAAAAAAGGTACTTGCCCCAGAGTATGAGCTGGATAAAGAATAATGCAAGGAATTGCTGTAAATAACTTTGCTTAAAGAATCGAATGAGCATAACAATATCGATTGTTCTTATTACAAATCAAAACCAAGGTCATTGCGGTAGTATTTTTTGTCAAATTCAACCAATGCGGCATTTGCATATGATAAGTCCAGGGCTTCTTTCATCGTGTTCCCATAGGATGTAATGGCAATCACCCTGCCACCGTTGGTATATATTTTGTCTTGTGCCCCCCTGGTGGTTCCGGCATGAAAAACAATTGAATGATTCACCTTATCAAGACCACTGATCTGTTTCCCTTTTTCGTAGTCTTCCGGGTATCCTCCCGAGACCAGGAATATTGCAGCAGTGAAGCGTTTATCAATGGCAATGCTTTTTTTATTCAGTGTTCCTTTAGCTACACCGTCAAAGAGATCCAGCAGGTCGGTTTTAATCCTTGGGATCACAGATTCTGCTTCCGGATCACCCATCCTGGCATTATATTCAATCACAAATGGCTCCCCCTGGATATTGATCAACCCGAAAAATATAAATCCCTGGTAGCTTATGCTTTCTTCATTTAAACCTTTAATGGTGGGTTTGATAATCCGGTCTTCAACCTTTTTCATGAAACTTTTATCGGCGAAAGGTACCGGGGAAATAGATCCCATGCCACCTGTATTTAATCCTGTATCACCTTCTCCTATCCTTTTATAATCTTTAGCCTCCGGTAAGATTAAATAGCTTTTGCCATCTGTCAGTACAAAAACAGACAGTTCGACCCCTTCCAGAAATTCCTCTATAACTACTTTTTTGCTGGCCTCTCCAAACTTGGCACCTTCAAGCATGGCCCTGAGTTCTGTAATTGCTTCTTCAAGTGATTGACAGATCAATACCCCTTTACCAGCAGCCAGGCCATCGGCTTTAAGCACATAGGGCGGTTTTTGTTGCTCAAGGAATCTTATTCCTTCCTCAATTTGTGCTGCTGAGAAACTTTGGTATGCGGCAGTTGGAATATTATTCTTCTTCATGAAGCTCTTGGCAAAATCTTTACTGCCTTCCAGCATAGCTGCCTGGCTGGAAGGTCCGATCACTGCGAGGTGCTGAAACCGTCCATCCTTTTTGAAATGATCATAAATGCCTCTGACCAATGGATCCTCGGGGCCAACAACCAGCATGTCAATGTCATTTTCCAGGATGAAGTGCCCGATCTTGTCAAAATCATTGACAGATAATGCGACATTTGTTCCCAGGGAAGCTGTACCCGCATTACCGGGTGCAATAAAAAGCTGATTTATTTTGGGGCTCTGTACAATTTTCCATGAAATTGCATGTTCCCTGCCTCCTGAACCAAGTACCAAAACGTTCATCGATTTATTTTAAAGGTTGATTCAAAACTCTTTCAATTGATTTCCATAAATTGTCGGCGGTTTGCTGCCAGATGAAAAGTTTTCTGCGCGCTCTGCCTTTTTCAATAAGTTCTTGCCGAAGTTGTTCACTGCCAGCCATTTGTTCAAGTGCCGAAGCAATGGATTTGACCGAGAAAGGGTCTGCCAGCAAAGCAGCATCACCGGCTACCTCAGGCATGGATGTAACATTAGAAGTGATGACCGGAACATCACAGTAAAAAGCTTCAACTATGGGTATGCCAAAGCCCTCAAAATATGAGACATACGTTAATGCCAAAGCAGATGCAATAACATGGTGTAATTCAATGGCAGGAAGACGGCCGCAAAAAATCACATCTTCAGAAAACTGCATAGCCTCAAAAGCATCCCGGATTTCTTTTGTCCACCATTTCTTATTTCCGACTACCATCAGCTTGATATCTGCCGGGCTTTCTTTTTTGAAAAGATCATAAGCTTTGAATAGCCTGGATAAGTTCTTCCTGGGATGCAAGGCTCCAACAAACACAAAATACTGAGAACCACCTGCATATTTAAACCTGACCTTCTCTTTTTCTTCATTTGAAATTGCTTTGAAGAGTTCATTGGCTCCGTTATACACAACATCAATCTTGTCAGCATTTACATTATATTGATTGATGATATCCCTTTTCGAAAACTCAGAGACAGTGACAATGCGGTCGGCTTTTCTTGCATATTTCGGAAAAAACTTCCGGTAATATAATCGCTCCAGGCAGGGCAGGTCTTCAGGATAATGTTCAAAATTAAGATCATGAAAAATAGCAAGAGATTTCACATCGGTGGATAAGGGCAAATACGCATCCGGGGACAGGAAGAGGTCAGGCTTTATCTTTTTCAAAACTCTGGGAATGGAATATTCGAACCATATATAATAAAGGAAGGGATGCCTGGCTTGTGGCCATGCTATGACAGGGTGCACATTATCACTGAAAATGAATTCTTTATCGTATTTCCGGTCAAAGATGAAATAAAAATCATGTTCAGGATGTTGGCGCGTAATGCGTTTCAGGGTTTCATAGGCTACCCATCCAATACCTTCGAGTTTGTTTTTGATCAGCAGGCGTGTATTGATTGCAATTTTCAATGCTATGCTTTTAGTTATGGAACCAAATTATAGTTTCGGAATACTGTTGCTGACTTCGGTTTTTTGATAAATTTGTACAAATTTAGGTTTTTTTTAGGAAGGCCGGGAAGACAATGTCCATATGTTCTATCTCTCCGGATTATCCTGAATGAAATTACTTTGGTATGCAAAGGAAGTTTCTGACAAATCTTGCCCTCTTATTGTTCCTGAACCTGTTGGTGAAACCATTCTGGGTGCTGGGCATCGACAGATCTGTTCAAAATATTGTAGGAGAGGAAACATTTGGGTTTTATTTCACACTTTTTAATTTTTCCTTCCTGTTCAATATGTTGCTGGATCTGGGGATAACCAATTTCAACAACCGGAACATTGCACAGAATCATCAGCTGTTGAACAAACATTTTTCCGGGATTCTGATATTGAAATTATTACTGGCTGGTCTTTACGCGATTATCACCTTTGCAATTGCGTTTTTTATCGATTACAGTCCTGAACAAATCTACCTGCTTGTCTGGGTGGCCCTGAATCAGTTTTTGCTTTCCTTTATTATGTACCTGAGATCGAATATTTCAGGATTATTGATGTTCAAAACAGATAGTTTTATTTCTGTATTGGACAGGCTTTTAATGATCCTTTTTTGCAGTGTTTTGCTGTGGGGAAGAGGAACTGGTGCTTCACCCTTCGAAATCAAATGGTTCGTTTACGCTCAAACCCTGGCTTATTCCCTGACTGCAGTTTTAGCTTTTCTTGTTGTAGTTAAGAAATCGAAGTTCAGAAGACCAAATTGGAACTGGCCCTTCTTTGTCATGATTATCAAGCAAAGCTTTCCATTTGCAATACTGGTCTTCCTTATGACGATGTATTACAGGAGCGACACGATATTTCTGGAGCGCCTTCTCCCGGGAAGTTTGGGAGACCAACAATCTGGTGTCTATGCCAAAGCCTTTCGGTTGCTTGATGCGGCAAACATGATCCCGATGTTGTTTGCAGTGTTGTTACTGCCTCTTTATTCCAGAATGATCAAACTGAAAGAATCAGTCACCCAACTGGTCAAACTCTCATTTTCATTACTGTTCACACTGGCTGTTATTGTGACTGTCGGTTCGTATTTTTACAGTTATGAACTGATGGACCTTCTGTATTATGAAAATATTGCAGAGGCAAGCGCAGTGTTTAAGCGAATTATGTTCTCCTTTATCGGGATATCGACGATTTATATCTTTGGATCACTGCTCACAGCCAATGGCAATCTGAAAGAATTGAATATCATTGCCTTTATTGCATTAGTGGTAAATTTTAGCCTGAATTTTATACTCATCCCCAAAATGCATGCATTGGGCTCAGCTTATGCGAACCTTGCCACACAAATCACCGCTGCAATTCCACAGCTGATCCTGGCCATCGTTATTTTTAAGTTTAAGCTTGATTATAAGTATATTATCGCCCTCGTCGTTTTTGTTATTGGTGTGGTCTTACTGAACATGCTTTCCAAAGAAGTCCCCTTTGCATGGCACATCAATTTTGTGTTGATGATTTGTGCTTCAGTAGTTCTTGCTGGCCTCCTTCGCTTACTTAATATTCAATCCCTGCTAAAGGTGCTGAGAGACCGCTAATCCTTTCATTTTTACCCTTTTCAGACTTTATTCCTTGCACATTGAATAAATTTTCCTAATTTTGACCTCTTTTTATAGACCATCAGTAAATTAGTCATATGATAAATCTAAAAGAAAACGGCGAATTTGATTCCTCAGGTTTGCTTTTCTTCATCTACAGGTGGCGCAAAACGCTGATCATTGTATTTGTCATGGCTGTGATAGCTTCATGGATATTTTCCTCTCCATTTTTTATCACACCCAAGTATCAATCCTCAGTGATCATGTTTCCTGTTGCAACAAATTCAATTTCCAAGGCTTTGATCAGTCAGAAGTCGGGGATTAAGGAAGACATTCTTGGATTTGGCGAAGAAGAACAAGCTGAGCAGATGCTCCAGATCCTGAATTCCAACAGGATCAGGGATCGAATTATTGCTAAATACGATCTGCTGAATCATTATGATATAAAACCTGGATCAAAGTACAGGATGACCAGGCTGATCAGGGAATATGAAAACAATATCACTTTCCGGCGAACTGAGTATATGGCCGTTAAGATATCCGTCCTGGATAAAGACCCCGTAATGGCTGCTGACATTGCCAGTAGCATTTCCGAATTGATGGATTCAACCAAGAACCTTATGCAGAAGGAGAGGTCAATGATGGCATTGAAAATTGTCGATACTAAATATCATGAACTACAGCGTGAAATCAATCAAATCGTAGATTCTTTAAGAGTGCTTGGTAAACTTGGTGTGCATGACTACGAGTCTCAGTCTGAGGTACTGAATCAACAGCTGGCCATTGCCATTTCGAAAAATGACAAGCAAGCCATCAATGCTCTTGAAAAGAAAATGAGTGTACTGGCAGAATATGGAAGTATATTTTTATCTCTTAAAAACACCCTTGAATACAAAACAGAGCAGATTACATTACTGAAAGCCAAGTATGAAGAGGCCAAGGTGGATGCCGAACAGGAATTGCCACAGAAATTTATTGTGAACTCTGCTTATGTTGCAGAAAAGAAATCCTATCCGGTCAGATGGATGATTGTCGTTGTTTCAACCTTGTCGGCCTTAATGTTAACCATTATATGCATTATTATTATGGAGAGCTTTTCCAAATTTTTAAGAAGTTCCAATTAATATTATTTCACCAAATTAAATCACAAAAAACATCCAGATAACCATGAAAGACTATAATAATAACCTTGATGTCGTTCATATCCTGCTAAAATGGAAATACCATATTTTAATTATCACTGTCGTAAGTGTTATTTTAGCAATACTCTTTTCCAGTCCGCTTTTTATCACTCCTAAATTCAAGTCTACTGCGGTTGCCTATCCAGCCAACATGTCTGCCTATTCTGATGAAAGTCAAACAGAACAAATGTTACAGATTTTACAGGCAAAAGATATCCAGGATAGCGTGATCAAGAAATTTGATTTGTCTAAGCATTGGGAGATTGACAGCAATTACAAGTTTTTCTACACCATGATTTATTATGAGTATAGTAAAAGTGTGAATGTCAGCAAAACACCATATGAATCTGTCAACATCACTGTCCTTGACAAAGATCCACAAATGGCCAATGATATGGTATACGCCATCCTGGATTTTTTCAATAAGAAAGTGAGAAGGCTACATAATGAAAAGTATCTTGAGGTGATCAGGATGTATAAAGATATCCTGAATGTGAAGGAACAGGGAATAGATTCCCTGCAAAATGCGCTAAAAGTACTTGGTGTGGATTATGGCCTGATTGACTTTGACAATCAGTCACTTGAAATAACAAAAGGTTATCTGAGAACGGTTACGGGAGCCAGCCATGGGACAATTAATGAGGATGGGGTTGAGGAGTTAAAGGCTAATATGGAAGAGAAGGGTGGAGAGCTGATTATGCTGGTTGAGTCATTACGCCAGGAGGCCCGTACTTATGCAAATTTGAAAGCCGATTATGAAGATGCGATCCGTTTTTATACGGATGAGTTATCCTATGCCAATGTTGTTTCTTATCCATTTCCGGCAGACAAGAAATCTCATCCGATTCGTTGGCTTATCATTGTATTTACAGGCCTTGCAACATTTGTCCTGACACTTTTGCTTGTGCTATTTCTTGATATGTACAGATCAAGGGTCAGGGAGCAACTGAATAATAAATCACCCCAAAAGTAACGCCTTATAGACCTGATTGAAAAATACAAGATACCACTGATCTACCTGATCAGTTTTGCTTTCATTGCCATCAATTGTTACCTGTTGGTGCATGAGGAGTATTATATGCTGCTTGCCCCGGTATTCCTGGTTTTATTATTTCTTTATCTCTTTTCACTGGACAAGGTCATCATGATGATCGTTTTCCTCACTCCATTAGCCGTCAACTATAAAAATTATGATCTGGGCATAGGGATTTCTTTGCCAACAGAACCATTAATGCTTGGTGTTTTGTTTATCTTTTTGATTCGTCTGTTCTATGATGGTGGATATAATACCAGGATCCTTAAGCATCCGGTCACGATTGCAATATTAATTAACCTGTTTTGGCTATTCATTACGATATTCACCAGTGAAATTCCGCTTGTATCAGTCAAATTTTTCGTGGCCAGGTTATGGTTTCTCGTTCCCTTTTATTTCATTGCAGTGATCATCTTTAGAAAGTACAAAAACATCAACACCTTCCTTTGGATGTATGTTATCCCACTGGTGTTTGTGGTACTGTATACACTTTTTAATCATGCGCAATATGGGTTTGACAAACCCTCAAGTAATATGGTGATGCATCCTTTTTATAATGACCATACTGCATACGGTGCTATTTTGGCCATTTTCATTCCGGTTGTATTTGGTTTCTTTTTTAGGAAAAATCAATCAAAATCGGCTCAGCTGATGTCTTTCGCTGTGTTATTCATCCTGGTTATGGGCATTGTTTTTTCATACAGCCGGGCCGCCTGGCTTAGTTTATCCTTTTCATTAGTGCTGTTCATTATCATTCGCCTCAGGATTAAATTCAGATATGTCTTCAGTGTTTTAGTATTATTAGGAGGCTTGTTTTACCTGTTTCAGTTTCAGTTTATTGACCGCCTCGAAAAGAATAAACAGGATTCCTCAACTGACTTTCTGGAGCATATCCAATCCATATCCAATATTTCTTCCGATGCCAGTAACCTGGAACGGATCAACCGTTGGAATTGTGCTATTCGATTATTCATGGAGAGACCATTCTTCGGGTGGGGTCCGGGTACCTATCAGTTTGTATATGCCCCATTCCAGCGCTCCAAAGAGAAGACTATCATCAGTACAAATGCAGGTGATATGGGCAATGCACATAGTGAATATATTGGCCCCCTGTCGGAGTCCGGGGTCCTGGGCATGCTGACTTTCATTGCCATAATCATTGCAGTGATGGTAACGGGTTTAAGGGTATATAAACGAGCCCGAAGTCCGGAAGTCAAGTTGCTGAGCATGACTGTCCTGTTGGGATTATTTTCTTATTTCGTTCACGGTCTCCTGAACAATTTTCTGGATTCAGATAAAGCTTCGGTCCCTTTTTGGGGATTGATCGCTGTCATTGTTGCCCTTGATCTTTACCACAAAAACAAGAGCTCATACGAGATTATGGAAGGTGATAAACAGGATAAAAAATAAGGCTTATTCTTCTCTGTTCTTCAACTTTTCAAACAATTCGGGAAGCCTCCTGACCATTGCCATTTCACGAAGGGTTATTTTTGCCTCCTGGACAGGGGCACCATAATATACCTTATTCCCTGGGATTGATTTGGATACCGCGGAGTTGGCATATATCACAGCTTTCTTACCAATTACTACGTCTTTGTTGACAATGACGCTACCCCACATGACGACATCATCTTCAATCCTGGTGACGCCGGCTATTGCGCAGTGAGCGGCAAACAAGCAAAACTTCCCGATCACGGTGTCATGACCTATCTGGATATGGTTATCCAGTTTGGAAGATTCACCAATCTCCGTATCACCTGTAACACCTTTGTCGATAGTACAACATGCACCGATCTCAACATTATCATGGATAATAACCCTGCCACAGGAATTGAACTTCACTGTCTTGCCATCACGTTTTTGGAAATAAAATGCATCTGCACCAATTACCGTATTAGCATGGATGATCACATTATCTCCGATGACAGAATGATCATAAAGGCAAACATTGGGATGGATGATGCAATGCTTACCGATTTTAACATGGTTGCCAACAAAAACCCCCGGTTGCAGCACTGTCCCCTGGCCAATTTCAGCTGAGGGGCTAATATTTTGAGTCGCGTGTACAAAGGGCCTGAAGTGTTTAATCAGCTTGTTAAAATCCAAAAATGGGTCATCAGACACAATCAGCGCCTTACCCTCCGGTTTATCTACTTTCTTATTGATCAGAATTGTTGTTGCGGCAGAATTAAGTGCTTTGGAATAGTACTTTGGATGATCGACAAAAGTTATATCCCCTGGCTCAACCATATGAATTTCATTCAGGCCGGTAACCAAAAAATCAGGATCACCTTCAAAGGGGGCATTGATTAGGTTTGCTAATTCCTTTAATGTTTGAGCAGGTTCGATCTTCATCGGGGTGTGTCTTTATGCATTCACGCGTTCGGAATAATTTCCTGAACGGGTATCAACCTTTATTTTATCGCCTATGTTAATGAACAAAGGCACCTTCACTTTCGCACCTGTTTCTACGGTTGCTTCCTTAAGTGCGTTAGTGGCTGTATTGCCTTTTTCCCCCGGTTCTGTGTAAGTAACTTCCAGTACAACGTAAGCCGGCATATCACAGGAGATTGTAGTGTCAGTGTCAACGTGGACAACAATCTCTACTTCCTGGCCTTCTTTAAGCAAACCCGGTGCGGGGATTAAACTCTTATCGATAAAAGTCTGTTCATAAGTTTCAGTATTCATGAAATGAAAAGCTTCTCCGTCATTGTACAAATATTGGTACTTCCGTCTTTCAATCCGCTGGACATTAATTTTAACACCTGCATTGAAGGTATTGGGAAGGACTTTCCCGCTTTTTAGGTTTTTGAGCTTGGTCCTCACAAATGCCGGACCTTTTCCTGGTTTAACATGCTGGAATTCAACGATGGTAAAAAGATCGCCATTGTGTTCAATAACCAATCCATTTCTGAAATCAGAGGTAGTTGCCATGCTGAGGGAATGAGTTTATATTTCTGTTTTTTGAAACTTCGTATATCCTTTCATGATCCCACGGGTAGAACGTGAGATAAAGGACAGTATCTCATCTTTCTCGGGTGAGGCCGGAATCTCAGCCTCAATATAGTTAACAGCTTGAGAAACATTATAATTTTTCAGGTAAATTAAACGATAAATATCCTGAATATCATTGATCTTATCATTGCTAAATCCTCTTCTTCTCAAACCAATAGAGTTTACCCCAACATAGGACAAGGGCTCACGCGCTGCCTTAGTATAGGGAGGGACGTCCTTTCTGACCAGTCCGCCGCCGGATATAAAAGCATGTGTGCCAATCTGTGCAAATTGATGAACAGCAGCCATACCACCAATGATAGCCCAATCGTCGATCGTGATATGACCTGCCAGGGTGGCGGCATTTGCAAGGATTACATTATCACCGATAATACAATCATGAGCCACATGGCAGTAAGCCATCAGCAGACAGTTGTTACCTACCACGGTTTCATTGTTGGCTTTTGTGCCTCTGTTGATCGTAGCAAATTCCCTGACAGTAGTATTATTTCCAATCTTCACCAGGGTTTCTTCTCCATCATATTTGAGGTCCTGAGGAATGGCAGCGATAACTGCTCCAGGAAAGACTCTGCAATTCTTTCCGATCCTGGCACCTTCCATGATCGTGACATTGGAGCCAATCCAGGTGCCTTCCTCAATCAC
>JAUXCL010000104.1 GCA_030618905.1 Bacteroidales bacterium
TCGTTTTGACAGCTTGTTCCATCTTTAAATTCGCTTCAGTAATTCGTTCTTATCTATAGTCAGTGCACAATCAAAATGTTTTTTCGGGCATTGATCCCATCCATGCAAACCGCAGGGTTTGCAGTCCAGTTCTTTTCTTGTTTCAAGCACAACTGCATCATCCGATAACGGTCCAAAGCCAAATTCCGGTACAGTGGAGCAAAACAACACCGTCACCGGTGCATTCATTGCTGATGCGATGTGCTGTGGAGCAGAATCATTCACAAAGTTCATTCCTGCATCTTTCATCAAAGCAGCAGTTTCCAACAAGGACAATTTCCCTGCCAGGTTAAGGCAATTAGGGTGCTTTGCGTCTTTGATTATGGTTTCGCACATCGGCTTATCCTGTGCTGATCCAAGGAAGTAAATATACAATCCAGGATCAATATCTGCAACAAATTCTGTCCATTTTGACTCAGGGTATTGCTTGGTATACCATAAAGATGCCGGGGCTATAGTGATGTAACGATGTGTTTTATATGTTGATGTTGCCGCATAATCCTGCTGAGAAGGATAAAGCCTCACGGGTGCAGGTTCATCATCAGTAATATTCCTGATCAGTTCATGATTGCGCTCAACTTCATGTTTATTATTCTTTCTGATTCTATGTTTAACCTTCCTGGTAAAAAACAGGGAAAAGGGATTTTTATTGAATCCAACCTTGCAATGAGCACCGGAAAAAGTGGTAATAAAACCTGTAGTAGCATATCGTTGTACATTGATCACACAATCATAGTGACTGGCCCTGATTTGTTTGAGGATGGTTCTGAGATTCCGGTATTTCTTATTCGTTTTATCCCAGATGATCAATTGATGAATAAAGGGATGCCCTTTCAGCAATCCATCCACACCATTTTTCAGGAGAAAATCTATCCTGGCTTCGGGAAAGTATTGATGAAGTTTCTCAAGCAGGGATGTTGCCAGGATGGCATCCCCGATGGAAGCAGTTTGTATGATAAGAAAATTCTTCATCCCTCCGGTTGATCATTGAGATTTATTATACAGACATATCATATTCCCGTAAAGCATCGTTCAGAGAAGTCTTCAAATTCGTTGATTGTTTTCGTTGTCCAATGATCAGGGCACATGGGACCTGGTATTTACCGGCAGGAAATGATTTGGAATATGAACCCGGTATAACAACAGACCTTGGAGGGACAATGCCTTTCAGCGTCCTGGGCTGATCACCTGTAACATCAATAATTTTAGTTGATTTCGTGATCACCACATTGGCCCCCAAAACCGCTTCTTCTTCAATCCTGACCCCTTCAACAATGATGCACCTTGAACCTACAAAGCAGTTATCTTCGATAATCACCGGAGATGCCTGTACAGGTTCTAAAACACCGCCTATTCCTACGCCACCACTCAGGTGCACCGATTTACCGATCTGTGCACAGGATCCAACTGTAGCCCAGGTATCCACCATTGTCCCGCTATCCACATATGCACCGATATTGATATAGGATGGCATCATGATGACACCACTGGCCACATACGAACCATACCTTGCAACCGCGTGGGGTACTACACGAACGCCAAGCTGGTCATACCCTTTTTTCAAATCAATTTTATCATGAAATTCCAATGGGCCAGCTGTACTTAATTCCATTTTTCGAATAGGGAAATACATGATCACCGCCTTCTTGACCCACTCATTGACTATCCACTGCCCTTCAGCCTTTTCAGCGACCCTGAGCAATCCTTTGTCAAGCTGATCCACAACTTTTTCAATGGCATCCCTGGTTTCCTGATCTTGCATTAAGCTCTTGTCTTCCCAGGCACTATCAATAATTTTCTTTATTTTTAACAGCATAGAAAGGATTTATTATTCAAAATTAACCAAATTTTTCGCTGGAATTCGAACTTCTTTATAATTTTGTTGTTCCAAAATAAGATCAATCAGATAGATGGGAAGAATACTGGCTATTGATTACGGACAGAAAAGAGTTGGGCTCGCAGTTACGGATGAGTTACAGATGATAGCCAATGCACTGGAAACTGTTCCGGCAAGAGAGGCCATTGCATATTTACAAAAATACATTGCCGCTGAAAATGTTGAAACCATTGTGGTAGGGGAGCCCAAACAAAAAGACAATACAGCATCACCTTCGGCAGTATGGATTGATCCTTTTGTAAAAAAAATAAAAAAGTTATTCCCCGACATCACAATTGAACGCTATGATGAACGTTTTACATCCAAAATGGCCTTTCAAACTATGATAGATTCGGGCATCAGCAAAAAAAACAGACGAGATAAAAGCCTGATTGACAAGATCAGTGCAACCATAATTTTACAATCTTATCTTGAATCAAAAAGTTAAACATCAAGGACATTGTTATGAGTAAAATGCTGCCCATTGTAGCCTACGGACATCCGAACCTGAGAAAGATATCAACCGACATTGATAAAGATTACCCGGAACTGGATCAAATGATAGCGGATATGTTTGAAACCATGTATACATCTGTTGGCGTTGGCCTGGCAGCTCCACAAGTCAACAAGTCAATACGTTTATTTATCATGGATACAAGTCCATATGCCGAAGACCATCCCGAAGCCAGGAATTTCAAAAAAGTGTTTATCAACCCGGAAATTATTGAAGAAACCGGTGATGAATGGATGTTTAATGAAGGCTGCCTGAGCATCCCACATATTCGCGAAGATATTCACCGGAAAGAGATTGTCAGAATTCAATATTATGATCAGGATTTTAATTTTCACGATGAAGAATTCAGCGGGGTGATAGGCCGGGTCATCCAGCACGAATATGATCACCTTGAAGGCATTCTTTTTGTTGACAAAGTAAGTACCTTAAGGAAAACACTGCTGAGAAGAAAACTCAATGACATTTCCAAAGGTAATATTGATATATCCTACAAAATGATTTTTCCAGTACAGAAAAAAAAGTCTGCTATTAACCATTAAACCAAACAAATATTTTAACCATATGAAAACTTTAAAGATTTTCGCCATTTTTATGCTCAGTGGAGCTATTTTATTTTCTTGCGGCACTTCAAAAAAAGATGATGTTGAAAAGATCACAGCTCTTGAGAACACTTTATTTTCGGATGATGGCAATATGAGTAATATGCAAAAAGCCATGGCGCTTACTGATGAATACATTTATTTTGCCGATCAGCACCCACAAGATTCCATGGCACCTGAATACTTATTTAAGGCAGCTGATATTGCCATGAATGTAAACAAAGGAGAGTTGGCCGTGAATCTGTATGACAGGATCCTTACCAATTACCCTGAATTCCGGAAAGCTCCTGAGTGCCTGTTCCTGAAAGCATATGTTTATGAGAACAATCTGGGAGACCTTGAGAAGGCCGAAATATACTACCAGGAATTCATCGATAAATACCCGGACAATGATTTCGCAGATGATGCAGAGATATCCATTCAAAATTTGGGGAAAAGCCCCGAAGAACTTATCAGGGAGTTTGAAGAAAAAATGAAAGCACAGGAAAATGCGCAGTAATTAGTCCTTTAAGGACATTACATTATTTCGCAAAGTTGATAGCCCTGGTTTCCCTGATCACAGTAATTTTTATCTGGCCGGGATAGGTCATTTCGTCCTGGATCTTCCTGGAAAGATCATAGGAGATCTGGTTGGCTTCAATATCTGTAACTTTTTCCGCACCAACGATCACGCGTAACTCTCTACCTGCCTGGATAGCATATGTTTTGACAACTCCGGGATAGTTCAATGCCAATTCCTCAAGCTTGTTAAGACGTTGTATATAAGCTTCGGCAACTTCTCTTCTGGCACCCGGACGTGCTCCGGAGATGGCATCGCAAACCTGGACTATAGGTGCAATCAAAGATTCCATCTCAATTTCGTCGTGATGGGCGCCTATGGCATTGCAAATCTCAGGCTTCTCTTTATATTTCTCGGCCATTTTCATCCCCAGGACAGCATGGGGTGATTCCGGTTCATTATCAGGCACTTTCCCAATATCATGAAGCAGACCGGCACGTTTCGCTTTTTTAGGATTCAGTCCAATTTCAGATGCCATGGTGGCGCATAAGTTAGCCACTTCAATGGAGTGATGCAGCAGGTTCTGACCATAGGAAGAACGGTATCTCATTCTACCGATCATCCGGATCAGTTCATGGTGCATATTGTGAATACCAAGGTCAATGACCGTGCGTTTTCCTATTTCAATAATCTCCTGCTCGATTTGCTTCTTGGTCTTGGCTACCACTTCTTCAATACGGGCCGGATGGATACGGCCATCGGTAACCAGCTTATGGAGGGAAAGCCTGGCAACTTCACGGCGTACAGGGTCAAAACCGGATAAGATAATGGCTTCAGGTGAATCATCAATGATGATCTCAATACCGGTCAATGCCTCAAGGGTTCTGATATTTCGCCCTTCACGGCCAATGATGCGGCCTTTGATCTCATCATTATCAATATTAAACACAGAAACCGTATTTTCGATAGCATGTTCCGTTGCCGTACGCTGAATGGTTTCGATAACGATCTTTTTAGCTTCGCTATGTGCTGACATCTTGGCTTCCTCAACGATATCACGGATAAAAACCTGTGCTTCAGACTTCGCTTCTTCCTTAAGGGTTTCTATCAGTTGGTTCTTGGCTTCAGCTGCAGAAAGGTCGGAGATAGTTTCCAGTTGTTCAACCTGTTGCTTATGTAACTTTTCAATATCAACCTGTCTCTTGTTGAGCAGCTCAAGTTGATTGGTCAGGTTTTCTTTTATGGTATCGACCTCTTTTTGTTTCCGTTGAGATTCTTCAAGCTTCTGTGAGAAATTTACTTCACGCTGTTTTAGTCTGTTCTCACTTTTCTGTACTTCACTGTTTCGTTCATTGATGACCTTTTCATGCTCAGCTTTCAATTGCAAAAATTTCTCTTTTGCCTGTAGAATTTTATCTTTCTTGATGACCTCAGCTTTCTCTTGCGCTTCTTTGAGTATTGTTTCACTCTTCCGCTCAATGGCTTTTCGCAAAAAAGTACTTGCGATCAATCCACCAATAAATAAAGAGCTAATGCCAACAATAACAATGGTTAGTATTTCTGACATCTTCCTGGTTTTTTAGTTAAACACATCAATCAATAATCGCTAACAACAAGGTGTTTAATGGCAATAAAAAAAACCCGCATTAACTTGGGAGTTTTGAATAAACCCCAGATGACATGGATAGGGTTGCCAAGTCGTTCAGACTTCCAATGAGCACCTCCAGGGTGCTATCCTGGCATGCCAGGAGCAAGGCCTGTCCTACCGGCTTATGAGCTTAACCCTAAATTGAATAATGTTGAGCTTATAAACTGCTTTTGTTAATGCGGGTAAATCTTAAATATCTTTCAAAGAACTGGTGTCGGTAATTTTACTAAGTTGATCCGTCAGTATGCCATCAATTTCTTTCAGTTTTGCAGCAAGATTATTATCCAATCCATCAAAGGATCCCTCCGTTTTTATAGAATTGGTTGCAAATTGTATTGCAATCATGGATAATAGATCCTGCATATCATTAAAGGCATATTTCTCAGCGTATTGTTTTATTTTTTCATTAATTAATTTTGCTGCTTTCCTCACTGCTTCCTCCTCTTCCGGATCTATAGTCATTCTGTATGATCGCTCGGCGATTTTTACAGATATCGAAAATTTTTCCATCTCTTATAATTTGTACATCTCCCCTACTTACTTAATAATCCAACACATTTGTCAATTTCCCGCAACACTTCATTTATTTTTTTCTTTGCTTCCGCAGCTTCCTTGTTGTTAGTTAATTGCTTTGCTAATTTTATATTTATAATTCTCTTTTCTAATTCTTCAATTTTAAGTGACTGGTTTTCGAGAACCTGATTCAATTCATCATTCTTTTTTACTAAGCTTTCGTTTTCGGTTTTCAGTTTCTCATACAATCCAATGAGTTCAGTTACTTTTTGCTCGATAAGCAAAACGTACTCCTCGGATTGCTTCATATTAATTCAATATAAATTTAATACTCTCTTTACAAAAATACAAATTTTAGGGTGAAAAACAAATCTTTTATGGCACATTCTCATCCAAAAGGTATAAAGTAATAGAGGGGTATGAACTTAACAAGCAAAATAGATTATGACCGAAAAATTTCTTCATTACCTGTGGAAGTTCCGTCTGATCAGTGAGCAGTTGGAAACCACCGAGGGCGAGCCACTTTCCATTATTCAACCCGGCACATTAAACAGTGATGCAGGACCGGATTTCTTTGATGCCCGGATCAGGATCAATAACACACTTTGGGCGGGAAATGTAGAAATACATTTCCGTTCATCAGATTGGAAAAAACATGGACATCAATATGATAAGCGTTACCGGAACATCATTCTTCATGTAGTGTATGAGGATGATGAAGTCATCCTGGTCCAGGAAGGGCATCAAATCCCGACCCTGGTCCTGAAAAATAAATTTGATGAGGACCTTTACATCAATTACAGGCGCTACATGAAAAGAAAAAGTTGGATTCCATGTGAAAAGACTTTTCAAAATGTGGAACAGCCGGGTATCAAAACATGGATCGACAACTTCACCCATGAACGATTAAATGATAAGGCCAGCTCAATAGAACGCGCCCTGATCCTGGATTGCTTTGATTGGGAGCAAACGCTATATCGTTTCCTGGCTATCAATTTTGGATTTAAGCTAAATGGACATGCTTTTGAATTATTGGCCAAATCATTGCCAATCCAGATCATCAACAGGCACAAGGACAACCAATTTGAGCTCGAGGCTCTGCTTTTTGGCCAGGCCGGATTTCTTAACCTTAAGCAAGTGGATGAATATCATAAAAGATTAAAAAGTGAATACCAGCTTTTCAGGAAAAAATATGCCCTGAGCCCTATCGATGCGCATTTATGGAATTTCCTGAGATTACGGCCACCCAATTTCCCTACCATCCGGATTGCACAATTTGCTTTTTTGTTGGGCCAACCCGGTACTCTCTTTGACAAGTTCATCCGGCCCAAGAGCCTGGAGAAACTTCATGATAACTTAATCGCAGGCTGTTCGGTATATTGGGAAACGCATTTCATGTTTGACAAAGCTTCCCCAAAATCAAAGAAATGGATTGGGAAGGATAGCATTCAACTGATTATCATCAATACCATTGTCCCCTTCAATTATGTTTACGGGCAGATTAATGACAAGCCTGCATATGTAAATAAAGCATTAAATTTCCTGCACCAACTACCACCTGAGAAGAACAAGATAATCAAGAAATGGTCATCCCTGAATGCAGCTATCCCTTCCGCCTTCGAAAGCCAGGCCTACTTACAGCTCATGAAAACCATGTGTGATCAAAAGAAATGCCTGGAATGCAGGATTGGTGACCAGGTACTGAAAGACATCAGAGTTTGATGGCAGATAAGTATTATCTTTGTTCAAACAGCTAATTTGATAATCTTTGGAAAATTTTATCCGAAATCAAAGGGTCAGAAGGGCAATTTTCATGCTGCTCATTATCATTGTAGCGGGCATCACCGGATATATGTTTATTGAGGGTGATGGTTTTCTTAACGCCCTGTATATGACCATCATTACTATTTCCACAGTTGGGTTTGGCGAAATCCATAAACTTTCCATAGCAGGCAAAATATTTACCATCATCATGACCTTATCATCCAGAATCTTGAACAGCAATTCCGTTTTATTGAAGGGGATGCTACTGATGATGAAGTACTTGTCAAGGCCAATATCAAATCCGCCAATGCACTGATTACCACATTGCCTAACGATGCCGACAACTTGTTTGTCGTTTTGTCTGCCCGCTCTATGAACCCGGATTTAAAGATCATCAGCCGGGCCTCCAATGAAAGTTCGGAGAAAAAATTACGTTTTGCCGGTGCCAACAATGTCATTCTGCCCGAGAAAGTTGGAGGAAACCACATGGCCATTTTGGTTGCCAAACCAGACATCGTTGAATTCCTGGAACACATGTCTTTGCGAGGCAGTTCACCTACTAACCTGGAGGAAATTGTCTGCGCCGACCTTCAGGATGATATCAGCTGTATGTCCATTCA
>JAUXCL010000236.1 GCA_030618905.1 Bacteroidales bacterium
TATAATAGGCATCTGCATAATCGGGTTTGAGTTTAATGGATTTGTCGAAGTCTGTGATTGCTCCCTTAAAATCATTCATAATACCTCGAACAATACCACGGTTGTTCAAAGCAAGAATATTGCCCGGATTGCGTTTCAGTGATTCATTAAAATCTTTAAGGGCCCCGGGGTAATCCTGGTACCTGTCGCGTACATTCCCCCTGAAGAAATAAGCGGCCGCCAAAGTGTTTGATCTATGATCCTGTGTGATTACTGCACTCAGCAGTTGCTCAGGATCTTGCCAGACCTTGCTGCGCAGGAAGCTTGTTACTCCCAGGAAAGCCAGGTAAATAATGGCAATGATTGCAATAGCGGACCTATACTTATCAATATGCCGGGATCGACCCTCGTACAGCATTTTGATTATGATGCCCATGACATAAATCAATCCCAGGTAGGGGAGGTAAACATATCGTTCTCCGGCCAGAAACATCCTTGACCAGAAAATGGGCAATACCGGTGCGATAGTGACCAGGAAGAACAAGCATCCGAAAATCAATTCTTTTTTATAGGCTTTTGTCTTCCATAAGCCTAAAACAATGAGTGCAATTACAATGATGGATAAGTAGTATTCGACTGGAAGAAATGCATTGACCTCCCCGGGAAATCCATAAATCACAGATAGCTTTACGGGTATGAAAAATTTGAAAATGTACAGGACAAGGGCATAGGATATAATGAACAACCTGTTGACCAGGGAAAAGGAATATTCCATTCCTTCCAGGTGTCCGAAAGATCTGGCAGCATCAATGGTAACCAATCCGAAAATGAAAGACAGCACAAACAAGGGTATCTTATCAAGCAGTGATTTTCTTGAAATTTCACCCTGTTTCAAATAGTCAATAAGAATCAATGCCAGGGGAAATGTCATGGCCATTGACTTGGAAAATAAGGCACAGGCAAATAGCATCAGGGTGTAGAAATAGTACTTTAGATCTTTATTCTTTAGGTATCTCAGATAGCTCAGTATAGCCGACAGGTAAAAGAGGGTGAAAAGAGTGGTGCTTCTTGCTGCAATCCATGCGACAGCTTCCACATTCATGGGGTGCAATGCAAAGAGAAGGGCAGCAATTCCGGCAAATACCTGGGTTTTACTTATCTCCATGAATATCTTGAAAACCAGGATGATACAAATCAAATGCAGAAGGAGGTTCGTGGCGTGATAGGGGGCAGGTCTTGTGCCGGAAAAATGATGGTTTATGGCTATGGTCAAAACAGACAACGGTTGGTACATTCCCAGGTAATAATTACTGAAATAATTGCCGGTATTTTTAAGACTCAGTTCGGAAATGTGTTTGTCATTGAGGTATTCACCATCATCCCAGCCATAAAGGATCCCGTTGTTGATTGATTGAGAATACAATAGAACGGTAAAGATCAGGATCCCTGCCAAAATGAATAAGCGGGTCTTTTTTTCTGATTTCTTGCTTGCCTGTTGCCCTTGTTTTTCTTTTTTAGCTGCTTTTCCCAAATGTCTCTATTTAACTGAGAATTTATAGATCGTAGTATAGCTGTATACTTCACCCGGGTTAAGAATTGCTGACGGGAATGATGGCTGGTTTGGTGAGTCCGGAAAATGCTGTGTTTCCAGACAGAAGCCATATCTCTGATAATATTTATAACTGCTTTTACCAACAATGCTGCCATCCAGAAAATTACCTGAATAGAATTGCATGCCTGGTTCAGAAGTGAATACTTCCATGATCCGCCCTGATTTCGGTTCTTCAACTACGGCTACCCTGGCCATCTTTCCATTGTTGTTCAGCACATAATTATGATCATAGCCGCCTTTAACAAGATTTATCCTTTCACCGATGGTGTGAGCTTCTCTGAAGTCCATAGGCGTATTGTCGACAGGCCTTAATTCACCGGTAGGAATGAGGTTCTCGTTAACCACTGTATAGCGATCAGCATCAATGGTCAGCAAATGACTGTAAATATCTCCTTTCCCTTCACCCGCCAGGTTGAAATAACTGTGATGCGTGACATTGATAGGGGTAGACTGATCGGTCCTGGCTTCATAGTTGATGATCAGTTCGTTATCATTATTCAGGGTATAGATGACCCTGGTATCCAGGTTGCCGGGATATCCTTCTTCACCATCCGGGCTGTGGTAGGTGAGTATAACGGATACGCTGTCGGGCCCGGCTGCATCATCTGCCTCCCATACCTTTTTATCAAAACCTTCAATCCCACCATGCAAATGATTGGGACCATTATTAGCGGCCAGCTGATAGGTTTTACCGTTCAAAGTAAATTTCCCTTCAGCAATGCGGTTTGCGCACCTTCCGACGATGGCCCCAAAATAAGGATGTCCGGCTATGTATGACTCCAGATTGTTGAAGCCCAGTGCAATATCGTCAAATTCTCCGTTTTTATCCGGGACGATAATGGCAGTCACAATACCGCCATAATTCGTGATCCTGATCTCGACGCCATTTTTGTTTTTCAGGGTAAACAAATACACCTGTATGGAATCATTGACCAGGCCAAACCTTTCTTTTTTGATATTCATGTTGAACTCCTTTGGTAATTGCTCAGTAGATTTTTCTGATGTCTGATTTTGATTGCAGGATACGATTGCAACAAAGAAGAAAGCGGCGATCGATAAGGGTAAAAGCCTTTTTATCATGATGTGAAAATTAAGGATATTCAAATGTACGATTTATCTGTCATTTGAAAAAACGGTAATGATCAGCGAGAGCCGATAAATTCGTAAGCGCCCATGTCAGGATTCACAGTACGGCTGTTCCCATCCAGATCTTTTTGGATGCCAAAATAAGGGGAGGAGTTGATGACGTCAATGTTTCCGGCATCAACAGCAGGAGAGAGTGAATCAAGGTGATAATTATTTTTCGTGTAGTCGATGAACAGGGGATCTTCATTGTTGATGCTCCCAGGATATGTGCTTTGATTGGAAATATCCCAATAGGTCTTGAGCAGGCAATTTTCAAATGTAAAATCAAAGGTCCCTTCGGGGATGCTGGCTGTATCTATCTCATTCGTGAGGTTGCCATAATTGATGCAATTGCCGAAATATGCAGTCAGGTCGAAGGCGTAAGTATTAAATTCATTGTCGATAAAGAAATTCGTCATTACCAGGTTAGCGGTTTGACGGGCACTGTAGTTCCAGTAATTGGCGAAAGTACATTGCCTGAAATCATA
>JAUXCL010000217.1 GCA_030618905.1 Bacteroidales bacterium
TAAAAATATTTCGGTGCAAATATAAAGCACATATTTTTTATGACTGTGCTTTTTTTATGAAAGTATGATTAATTTATTCCTGTTCTAAATAAATTTGCCTGTATCTAAATGATTGATCTTCAATTCGAAATAGTAAATTCAAATCATGTTGAAAATTTGTTAATAATTGCTGATGAGTAATATAAAACGTATAACTTTGCAGCATAGTTAAACAATCAGGCATAATGTCGAAAAAAGTAAGTAAAGTTATTGAAGTGGATGCGGTTGTTGTCAAATTTGCCGGTGATTCCGGTGATGGGATGCAACTCAGTGGCAGTCAGTTTTCTGATACCTCTGCCTTTGCGGGCAACGATCTGGCCACTTTCCCGGATTATCCGTCAGAGATAAGGGCTCCGCAAGGAACCGTTGCAGGCGTATCAGGCTTTCAACTGCATATAGGGCACAAAGAAGTTGACACTCCGGGCGACCTGGCAGATGTATTGATTGCCCTTAACCCGGCGGCCCTCAAGGCCAACATGAAATGGGTGAAGCCCGGTGCCACTATCATCATCGATATTGATAATTTTGACAACAAATATTATAAGAAGGCGGGTTATATTGAAGATCCACTGGGGGATGGTACCCTGGATGGCCATAATGTGGTGAAAGCACCGATAACCCAGTTGAGCAGGGCCACTGTGGCAGACCTGGGTATTGATGCAAAGTCAGCTGATAGGACCAAGAACCAGTTTGCTCTTGGTATCCTTTACTGGCTGTTCAATAAGGATCTGAAATTCGGTAACGAGTTTATCGAGAATAAGTTTGGCGATAAGAAACCTTTACTTGCCGAGGCCAATAAGCGTGTGCTGCGAGCCGGTTATAATTATGCGGAGACTGTTGAAGCCCTCCGCACTACATACCAGATCAACCCGATCAAGAACCGCAAGGGCAGGTTCAGAAATATAACAGGTAATATAGCCACGGCCTGGGGGCTTATGGCTGCTGCTGAACGCGCAGGGATGGAGCTTTTTCTCGGGTCGTATCCGATTACCCCTGCTACCGAGATCCTTCAGGAACTGGCGAAAATGAAACACTTTGGGGTGAAAACATTCCAGGCTGAAGATGAACTCGCAGGTATTAACTCTGCCATTGGCGCGAGCTTTGCAGGTGACTTCGCGGTAACAACAACCTCAGGCCCCGGGCTTGCATTAAAAAGTGAGGCTGTAGGGCTGGCTGTGATCACTGAATTACCACTGGTAATTGTCGATGTACAACGTGGCGGACCGGCTACCGGACTGCCTACCAAGCCGGAGCAATCCGACCTCATGCAGGCCCTCTTTGGAAGAAATGGGGAAAGCCCCTGTGTTGTGATTGCAGCAAGTACGCCTGCAAATTGCTTCCAATATGCCTTCATGGCCGGCAAGATAGCACTGGAGCATATGACCCCGGTAATACTGCTCACTGATGGCTACCTGGCAAATGGTTCAGAATTGTGGAAGGTGCCTGTGATCAAAGAAATGCCCGAGATCCATCCTCCATTTGTTGAGGATAATTCGGATTACCAGCCTTATGAACGCAATCCGGAAAATCTGGCAAGGCGATGGGCCCTGCCGGGACAGGCAGGCATGCGTCATCGGATCGGCGGCCTGGAAAAAGAAGATATTACCGGTGACGTTTCCCATAACCCTTATAACCATGAAAGGATGGTGCGCCTCAGGGAGGAAAAAGTGCAAAAGGTTGTTGAATATATTCCTGAATTAGAGCTCTACGGTGAAGATAGCGGCGAATTGCTTGTGGTTGGATGGGGTGGCAGTTACGGGGCCCTGGTATCTGCTGTGAGGGATTTGCAGGAAGAGGGCAAGAAGGTGAGCCTTGCACAATTCAATTATATCAAACCACTGCCTAAGAACACTGCTGAAGTGTTCAGCAAGTTTAAAAGCATTATCGTTTGCGAATTGAACATGGGACAGTTTGCTAACTATCTGCGGATGA
This sequence comes from Bacteroidales bacterium, assembly GCA_030618905.1. Classification (GTDB taxonomy): domain Bacteria; phylum Bacteroidota; class Bacteroidia; order Bacteroidales; family B18-G4; genus JAUWGC01. Next base: position 1,972 of record JAUXCL010000217.1, read on the forward strand.
CCCATCCTGAGTTCAATTACCTGCAACATAATAAGATACAAGGTCTGCCATTTATGATCTTTGAACTGAAAGAGAAGTTCAATAAAATTCTGGAGGGTTAAATCATGACTGAAGTTATTAAAGTAGATCAACTGCAGAATACAAAATCTGATTTTAAAAGCGATCAGGTTATTAAATGGTGTGCGGGATGTGGTGATTTTGCCATCCTTTCAGCCATACAGAGTACTCTTGTTGAAAGCAACGTAAGAAAGGAAGATGTTGTCTTCGTATCAGGGATCGGATGTTCTTCACGATTTCCCTATTATATGAATACGTACGGATTTCATGGCCTGCACGGAAGAGGTGCAGCCATTGCTTCCGGCATTAAGGTAGCCAACCCAAAGCTTGATGTATGGCATATCACCGGAGATGGCGACAGTATGGCCATTGGCGGGAACCACTTTATCCATCTTATCAGGCGCAATATCGACATGAACGTTATCCTGTTCAACAATAAGATCTATGGCCTGACCAAAGGACAGTATTCCCCAACTACTCCAAGGGGAAGTATTACTAAATCCTCTCCGGATGGTACTATCGAAAACCCTTTTAAACCGGGTGAACTCACCATGGGTGCACAGGGGTCTTTCTTTGCCAGGGTGGTTGATACCGAACCTAAAAGGATGAAAGAAGTATTTCTGGAGGCGACCAAACATCGGGGTACATCAGTTGTCGAGGTACTCCAGAACTGTGTGATCTTCAACAACCGTATCCATTCCGAGATCACCGGAAAAGATGTACGTGACGATCACCAAATACATCTTGAACACGGAAAACCTATGGTTTTTGGAAAGGAAAAAAATAAGGGGCTTGTCCTGAAAGGCTCCCGGCTGGAGGTGGTAACAATAGGCAAAAATGGTATCACTGAAAAGGATATCCTGGTACACGACGTACATAATCCGGATGATACAACCCATTATATGCTGGTTAGGATGACATTGCCTGAATATCCTGTAGCTACAGGAGTTATACGCGCTTGTGAATGTTCAAATACCTATGACGCAGAGCTGGAATTCCAGGTAGAACAGGCAAAGAAAAAAGCCGGAATGAACTCTTTACAGGAACTGTTGGAAGAAAATTCTTTTATAGTCGATTGATCATAAACCACCTGTCTTTTATTTGATTATATGGCTTTTCATTGTGCAAATGGATCATATCCATTAACTTTGCTTTGTGATCGGGAAATTCAAATCATTTATTGAGAACAACCATCTGTTCAACAAAAGTGACCGCGTGCTGCTGACAGTGAGCGGGGGGATGGATTCCATGGCAATGGCAGAGCTTTTCAGCCGTGCCGGCTATAATTTTGCTATCATCCATTGCAATTTTAAACTTCGTGGCAGGGAAGCAGATCTGGATGAACAATTAACGGAAACCATGGCCGGCAGGTATGAAGTGGACTTCTTCTCGAGATCTTTTAATACTGCGGAGATTGCGAAAGACAGGGGTGAATCGATCCAGATGGTGGCACGTGACCTCAGATATGATTATTTTTATGAAGTGGCGGAGGAGCATGGGTTCAATTATATCGCAACAGCACATCACCTCGACGATCAGATCGAAACATTCTTTATCAACCTGATGCGGGGAACCGGTATTGCCGGCTTGCATGGTATAAGGATCAAACAGGGAAAGATCATCAGGCCGTTGATGTTTGCCCAAAAGCAGGATATTGAAGCATTTGTTACGGAAAATATGCTTGCCTACAGAGAAGATGAATCAAACCGTAGCCTGAAATATATCCGCAACAGGATCAGGCATGAGCTGATGCCGGCTTTTCTCGAGATGAACCCTGCTTTTCGGGAGGAAATGACCGCAAACATCAAACGCCTTGCTGAAACCGAGGTAGTTTTCAAGCAGCAAATCTCCAAAGTAAAATCAGA
>JAUXCL010000017.1 GCA_030618905.1 Bacteroidales bacterium
TCATAAGCATTTTTGATAATTTGTTTTCTGTTGGTATCTATGTTAGTGTGTTTTTTTTGCATGACGCACAACGTAAGCCTAAACAGTGAGAAGTTAATGATATATACCCTATGTCTTTCGAAAAATTGTAAAAAAATACCTGATATGGGGTAGTATCAACAACTGAGTATTGCCTGTTATACAAATGTAAAGAATTTATGTATCTAAATTGTCAATTGGACTGGCTGTTTTGTCCATCACTGCTTTTGTATTATGAGAAAATAATGGAAAAGTTTTTGTCATAATGATAATGGTATAAGCTAATTCAAATAGCAGACAATCGCCCCGCCTGCAGCGGGACTGTTCACCGTTCACCGGCTTCGTCATCCGTAGCGCAGCGTAGGATGATCACTCTTCACTTGCATTTCATAAACCACATTCCTGTCTTTTAATCCATTGAGTATAAAATCCACACAGCTTGAATCCTTGCCAACATACTCCGGAGGACTGATCCCCTTCCTGTCATACATGCCTGCCAATAGCATCCTTGCAGCCATGGTCGCTGCATAGCCCGTAGTCCTGGCCATGGAATGAACACCCGTTGCCGGGTCATATTCATCATACAGATCCCATGTATATGTTGTTTTTATATTATCTTTCAAGCCTTCAACAATTACCCTCATCACCGTCAGATCCACTTCACCTTCCTCCAGCTTCCACAATGGAAATAGCAACTGTTGTGTAAGTTCCAGAGGTATCACCTCCATATTCCCTACTTTAATACTCTTCTTACTGAAAAATCCCGTTTCCCTCAATAACTTCATCTTCTCCATATGTCCCGGATAACGCAAGGTCTTTTCCACCATATCCGGAGCATCCAGGGTTTTCACCAGGCTCCTCAAACCATCTGAATTGAAAGCTTCTAAAGTTCCTGCCTGATCAAAATCCAGGGGCTCCGGTTCGCTTAATGCTTCCAATTCAATTTCTTTTCCTTCCCTGACCAACCTGGCCGGGCGGACATACTCTTCAATCACATCACTGGGAGAAAAGACCGCCTTGTATTCATAGGGAGGTATCCTTTCTTTTGGTAAACCGCCAACATAAATCTTTACCTTATCGACCTTATCCATCTGCTCATTAGCATACCCAACCAGCATATGGCTCATCCCGGGCGCCACACCCATGTCACAAATGGCAATAACTCCTTTTTCTCTAGCCAACTCATCCAGCAAAAACATATCCTCCGGGTAAAAGGCAATATCCACAACATCTTTTCTTTGCCCGATAATATGTTTTAGCGTTTTAAATCCCATGGAACCCGGAACAGCATTGATTACCAGGTCAGCGTCCTGAACGACTTCAGCGATCATTGAAGGATCTGACAAATCTGCCTGAATGGTCTTTATACCCAAAAGCCTGGATAGATTTGCCGGATTATAATCTACAGCAGTGACCTCATAGTCGGATGCCAGATCCATGGCCATGGGGCCACCGACTAAGCCAGCACCTAATATTACTATTTTATGTTTCATCGGATGATTTTAATTTCTTGTTGAACCTGACCTGTGCCAGGAAAACACCACAGATGACGATTAGCATACCGATAATCTTCCTTGTTGTAAACTGTTCTCCGATAATGAAAAATGCAAAAACGGCTGTAAAAACCGGGATCATATTGGAATAGACATTGGTACGACTAACACCCAATCGCTTAATTACTATAGCAAAAAGGATAAAAGCCAGGCTGGATGCAAAAATGGCCAGGGATAACAAGGACCAGATTAATTCTGCATTGATCTTCACCTCAAGGAAGCCATCGGCTTCGAAAATGAGAAACACCGGAAGAAAAAGTACAAGGCCGATGATATTTTGCCAGGTGATCAGGGTCAGTGGACTATATTTTGAGGCCATTTTGAGCAGGACAATCGAATAAAAGATTGCTGAAAATACTGCAAAAAACAACAATAACACACCATTGACCGATGTCGTAAGTGTGAAATTACTGGTGACAAGCATAATCAGAATGCCGGAAAAGGACACAGCGATGCCAAGATAATTGAACATGGTGAGCTTTTCCCTAAGGAATATATAAGCAAAAATTGGCGTAAATACGGGGATCAGGCCTATAATAACTGCACCAATTGTAGGGGAGGTGAGTTTCAGTCCAAAATTCTCACCCAAAAAGTATAGAAAAGGATTGAATATGGACATTAATAACAGCATTCCCCAGTCTTCCTTCCTGATCCTTTCCAGCTTACCTAAAGCTTTAAGAAGGATGTACATAATAAGTGAAGACAGTAGTAAGCGAAGGAATATCGTGGTGATGGGCTGGTAATACTTCAGGACGATCGTGGTCCAAACAAAGGACATCCCCCAGAATAACATGGAGAGAATAGCGAAAATATAAATATTGTATTGAGATAATGAATGCTTACCCGTGGTCATGAGCGGTCTTCTTCATGGAGTACATTCGTATAGTGCTTGAGTGACCTTAAAGTCACTGTGATTAAAACAGCAGCGAGCAAGACCCAGGTGGAGATCCTGTTCCATTCAAGGCTTCTGTAAGTGAAAAAATACCGCAGGTGATCAATAAAAGCATAGCTGAAAACCGTTGCCAGCAAACCGGAATACTCTCTGCGAAGAATGCTGACCAGTGAGAAAGAAGTTTCTGAAGGAATATAATTGTTAAAGGCAGGGATGAAAGCAGGCACATTTAATGACCAATCGAGGTATTCCTGTCCGAACCTGCTCTCCAGGAACCGTTCTTCGGCAAACATGATTCTTTCATAATAAAGCCAGAAGATAAGGGATACCATGATAATGTAAAAGATGTTGAAGGTAAAGATGGTAATCCCTATCCACAAGAAATAATTACCCACATATAATGGATGCCTGACAGCGGAGTAGATCCCATTCGTGTTCAATGTTTCAGCGATCTGCCCGGATTTAGTATTCCGGCCCGACGTGCCTTTGGGTGTAGTGGCGATGGATACCGCCCTGATAAACAAACCGATGGCACTGACAATGATGGCTACAGCTGTTAAAGCATATCTTAGTTCTATGGGTATACGCCGGTAATCGGTAAGGTAGATAACAGGGATGGCAATGAGGAACAATAATATCGGGAAGTAACTCCGGTAGCGGAAGAGATAATTGCCGCTTTTCTCAAATGAATGTATCAGTGCCATTTCTTGGTATGGGTGTAATTAATACACAAAAATATTGTTTTTTTTGGATCATGCGATTAATTTTATCAGGCCTGTAACAATCAAAGAAAAATCATGTCTTTAGAACAAAAGCAAAACAAATTGGCTGATCACGGGATAAATATTCACCAGGAATTGATCGACAAATGTCGTGAAAATGACCGTAAAGCCCAGTATGACATATACAAATTATATTATAAAGCAATGTATAACACCGCCCTTAGAATACTAAACAATGCCGATGATGCAGAAGACATCATGCAGGAATCCTTCCTGGATGCTTTCCGCAAGATCGACACTTACCATGGTGGTGCTACATTTGGTTCCTGGATGAAACGCATAGTGATCAATAAGTCTTTAGATGAATTAAGGAAACGAAAAGACATTTTTTCCATTGATAAGGAAGGGACAGATATTATTACTGAAGAAATACATGAGGACCCGGTTGAAGTCCTTTCTTACAAAGTGGAGAAAATTCGTTCAGCGATTGCTGACCTGCCGGAACAATACCGTATCATTTTGTCATTACACTTACTTGAAGGCTACGACCATGAAGAGATAGCTGAAATCCTTAGTATTACATACGGAACAAGCAGGACGAGATACTCACGGGCAAGGCAAAAGCTGCTGGCTCACTTAAAGACAGTATACATCAATTTTAATGTTAACTAATTAAATCATGAGGCTATGTCAATCCTTGAAGACAAAATAAGGAAAAACAGATCCCACTTCGATCAAAGTGAGCCAAATGAAGGACACTTTAAAAGATTTTCTGAGAAGCTGGATCAATTGCACCCTGAACAACAAGCCCCCAGGTCCCGTTTGCAATTCGCACCCAGGATAGCTGCGATAATGTTTGTACTTATTGCCATCTCCATGGTACTCGTATTTATGCTTCGCACCCCGAAAGATATCGTGGCCGCTAATGAGTTACCGGAAGAATTAAAGGAAGCACAACTCTATTACACTTTCCTGGCGGAAGAGAAAATGGACCAGATATCCGAATGTGCACAAACAGATGAGGAAGCAAGGAAACTCCGGGATATTGCCACACAGGAAATGGAAGAGATTGATGCTCAAACCAGGGAGCTTGAGGATGAATACTTCAGGAATGCAGAAAACGAAAAAATTGAAAGCGCATTAATTACCAACTTCAAAAGTAAATCCGAGATATTGGATAATATCCTGGACCGCTTGTGTAAGTTGTAATTGTTAAAAAATGAATTATAAATCAAATGATACGAAAATGAAAACTACAATTCGACAAACAGGAATGCTCACTGCTCTGCTCTTATCGTTCTTTCTCTTATCATCTATGGCTAATGGAGAAGAATACAAGAAAACAGTGTCGGAGAAATATGATGTCAAACCAGGTGCATTATTGAAAATCCAGAATAAATTTGGCGATGTTATATGTAATAACTGGGATAAGATGGCTATCGAAATCGAAGTGACCATCACCGTTCATTCCAGCAGCCAGGAAAAGGCCAATAAAGTATTTGATAAGATCAAGGTAACACTCAGCGGGAATAACAGTAAGGTAGAGGGGATCACCGAGATTGATGAAATGAAAGGCAATAATAAATTCTCTATTGATTATACCATTAATATGCCTGCCGATCTTAATGTGGAATTATCCAATAAATACGGTACAATGGTCATCGAAGCAGTGGAGAGATCCAGCAAGATTGAAATGAAATACGGTGATGTCAAAATAGAAAAGTTAGCGGATAACGCTAATGAGATCTGGGTGAAATATGGTGCTGCTGAAATCGATTATATCAAACAGGGTAAAATCGATGTCAAATACGCTGCCTTAGATATTGACCGTGCCGAGGTCCTTGAAATTGAATCAAAGTACAATGAAGTGAGCATTGACCATGTAGAACAGGTGATCATGAGTTCTGGTTATGATGATGTCAGTATTGACCATGTGAATCTACTAAAGGCCAATGCCAAGTTCTCAAATTTTGACATCGACCACCTGAGCGATAATCTGGATATAGATATGGAATATGGCGGTTTGCAGGTAGGAGAAGTTTCCAAAGGCTTTTCAGGGATCACTGTGCTGGCGCAATATGCAGGAATTGAAATTGAATTTGAAGATGATGCAAGCTACCAGGTATCTGTAGATGTCAGTTATAGTGGCTTTGACTATCCTGATAATTCAAGTATTTCAAAAACTAAGCACTCTCATACCAGTGCCTTGTATGAAGGTTATGTAGGATCAAACAGCAATGCCTTCGCTAAAGTGAAGATCAAAGCAAGACATGGTGGCGTTGAATTAAAATAGAAAAGTTACTTTCACAAAGTTGAATCGTCTCATTAATTAAATATGAATCAAAAAGAACAAACAATGAAAAAGAACTTACTTAGTCCGGTCATTACGCTGGCTGTCATGATCTTGCTGCTACTTAATCTGACCAGCAGCTGTATGCTGGCGGATGGTATTAAAGGCAATGGAAATGTGGTTACTGAAGAAAGATCCGTTTCCGGTTTTGATGGGATAGAAGTTGGAGGGGCTTTTGATATTTATATCACACAGGGGAACACAGAAGCTTTGAAGATTGAGGCCGAATCAAACCTGATGGAATACATAAAAACCAATGTCTTGGGTGGGAAACTGAGTATTTCAAGCAAGGAAAACCTCAACCCGACCAAGAGTATAAAGCTTTACATAACGATTAAGGACCTCAAAGACCTGGAAATCAGCGGGGCCTGTGATCTTTACAGTGAGAATACCCTCAAGCTGGATGACCTGGATCTGGAAGTCAGTGGTGCAGCAGATGTAAAACTGGATATTGAGTTGAATAAGCTGGAGGCTGATTTTAGTGGAGCGAGTGACATTCAACTGGCAGGCAAGGCCGGTGAATTGAGAATTGATATTTCCGGAGCCGGTGACTTGAATGCACTGGAATTAGAGGCCGAAGTAGTGAAAATAGATATCAGCGGAGCGGCAAGTGCCAAAGTATATGCAAAAACCAATCTGGATGTGGATGTATCCGGGGCCGCCACAGTAAAATACAAGGGCAATCCCCAGGTCAACTCTGATGTTTCGGGTGCCGGAAGCATAAAACACTATTAAGGTATCATACCAAGGAAATCCTTGATGCCAATTATCTCAACATCCAGCTGTCGTGCTTTCTCATACTTTGCCGGCCCCATCGCTTCCCCCGCCAGCAGGTAGTTTGTTTTCGATGACACGGAAGATACATTCTTTCCGCCATGCTTTTCTACCATGGCTTTAAGCTCTTCCCTGGAAAAATCTGAAAAAGTCCCGCTGATGACGAAGGATTTACCTTCAAGCGTTTGTGGATTGTCCTGATCTGATTCTTTTACGGAGAATTGTAAACCTGCTAATTTAAGCCGCTCAATTAAATTCAGATTCCCTGGCTCATTAAAATATATGGTAACCTCTTCGGCAATTTTTTCGCCAATATCATCAATAAGTATCAGGTCGTCCTGGAAAGTATTTATCAATGCGTCTATATTTCTGTAATGCCTGGCCAATTTTTTGGCCACGGTTTCGCCCACATGCCTGATCCCGATGGCAAATAAGACCCTTTCAAAGCGTATTTCTTTCGATTGTTCAATTCCACGAAGGATATTGTCAACTGTTTTTTCCTGGAAACTGACTTTCCTTTCTTTCTTATCATCAATAGCTGGAAAAACCTTTTCCAGGCCAAAAAGATCATCATGCTTTAAATCATATAAGTCTGCTATATCCTTCACCAGCTTATTGTCATACAGAATCTCAATTTTCCCCTCTCCCAAACTGTCAATATTCATCGCACGCCGGCTGATGAAGTGCTCCAGCCTGCCTTTGATCTGCGGGGGGCAATATTGGATATTTGGACAGAAAAAGATTGCTTCTCCTTCATTGCGTATTAAGCTTGTTCCGCATTCCGGACAATGGGTGATGAATTCGAATGGTTTTGCAAACAGGTCTCTTTTTGACTTATCAACCCCGACAATTTTGGGGATGATCTCGCCTCCTTTTTCAACGAGGACCATATCGCCATTGTGTATATCCAGCTTCTGCATGATGTCGGCATTGTGCAAAGATGCCCGCTTTACACGTGTTCCGGCAAGCTGAACCGGTTCCAGGTTGGCTACCGGTGTGATTGCACCAGTGCGGCCAACCTGGTACGTTACCGATCGCAATCTTGTAGAAGCTTGCTCAGCCTTGTATTTATAAGCAATGGCCCACCTGGGTGATTTTGCCGTACTTCCAAGCAGCGCCTGCTCTGCCATGTCATTTACCTTAATCACCACGCCGTCAATGTCAAAGGGGAGCTTTTGTCGCTTTTTATCCCATTGATTGATGAAATCAATGACTTCATCAATATTACTGCAAAGGGTTAAATGTTCGGAAACCTGCAATCCCCACTTTCTGGCTGCTGTAAGATTTTCAAAATGATATTTGGATGGCAATTGTCCTCCCAAAAGACTGTAAAACAAGCAATCCAGAGGTCTTTTGGCCACTTCTGCGGAATTCTGCATCTTCAGGCTGCCTGCAGCGGCATTGCGTGGATTGGCAAAAGGCACTTCTTCCTTATCCATCCGTTCTTCATTGATTTTTTGAAATCCTTTATGAGGAAGGAATATTTCGCCCCTGATCTCAAATTCAGATGGAAAATCGCCTTTTAACTTAAGTGGAATACTCCGGATGGTCTTGACATTGGTGCTGACATCATCACCGCTGACGCCATCTCCCCGCGTCACCGCCCGCATCAAGATTCCATTTACATAGCTTAAGCCAATAGCCACACCATCATATTTCAATTCACATACATAAGCAGGATCATGTCCCAGCAGATTCCGGACCCTCTGGTCGAAATCTTTGACTTCCTCAGCATTATAAGTATTGGAGAGTGAGAGCATAGGATATTTATGCTCAATTGATTGGAATTCCTTAGTTATATCCCCACCAACTTTTTGAGTAGGAGAGTTGGGATCTGCCAGATCGGGAAATTGCTTCTCCAGTTCAAGGAGCTCTATGATCAGTGCATCATAATCAAAATCACTGATCTCCGGCATAGTCTCCATGTAATAGAGGTAATTATGCTGTTCAATCTGCTCAGCAAGCTGTTTCATCCTATTATGAGCCTGTTCTCTACTCATGCTTCTTTTCAGGGATCATTGCAGCGTTTCTGTAAATGGTAATGGCTTCATTGGCATTCACCGGGTTCAACCAATGCAAGAGCTTGTCCATGAATCCGGGTTCGATCTTTGTCTCGAAGATCATATCCGGAAAATAGCTTTCTATGTTTTGGATACGTTCATCCAGGTTCTCTTCTTCAACAAAGACAAAAAACCTTGGAATGATATTCGGATCATTCATGAGATTCTCACCAATAGGTTCCTTATAATTGTCACGGGTAATCTCTGTATACCTGATCCATTCGTCCAGGTAATACCTGGGCAAGAGCATCTGTCCGTATTTGTTTGAGTTTTCAAATAAAATAAACCTGATATCATCATACCTTGAGAGATAGGTCATGGATTCTACCTTGGCACGCTTGCTATAAGTGGTAGTAATGACTGGTAAAAGGGTGAGGTTGAGAGCCCAAAAGAAGATCCAGCAGCCGGTAAGCAGTTTTTTTCTTTTCTTCCAGAACCCTGAGGTGGAAATAAAACTGTTCCAGCCTATGATGCCGAGGATAATAAAGAATGGTAACACTGGCAGGATAAATCGTTCCTGCTTGTTCGGATAATAGGAATGGAAAACAAGGAACAGCAGGGTAGGGAGGAAGATAATGAGGTACTTCTTCAGGATACCGGTCCTGAAAAAGCCAAAGAACAGGAAAAAACTGACCGGTGGTATCAGGATGCCCAGGATGAGCAATATGTAATTGTACCAGGGAGCGATGATGTAATCTGTGCGGTAGGTAATGTTGTGTTGGATATAAGCGATCAACTCTGCGAATGGATAGCCCCAGATAAACATGTCAATAATCCCCTGGGTCAGGAATATGGCCAGGAGATAAGCAGCTCCAAGAATAAAAGTCTCGATGAATTTGCGGTTGAATAACAACACCAGGCCAACGCCACCGGTAAAGATTAATGTCTGGTACCGGATAGAAAACGCAATTCCAAACAAAATCCCCACCCAAAAATACTTCAACCAGGTTTTTCGGAGCAGGTCTACTTTTTCGGTTTTCGTTTTTCGCTCTTCGATCAGCAAAAATGTTCCCCACAACAGAAAAGGCATACAAACAACTTCCACCATATTCCTGACACTCATAAAGGGCATGAACCATAATAAAGCCAACAGCAAACCGACTTGCCTGGCTGAATGTTTGTCAGCGAGCTTTTCTGTTATTTTATAGCCATAGGAAACAATAAGCAGGGAAAATGCGGCATGTATCAGCCTGATGACATACATTTTGGCCTGTGGATCCGTAAGGTGGATCTTCTCCAATAGTAAAAGAAGAATATAATGTATCCCTACATAGAAGAAACTATGTCCCTGGGGGGAAGTACTACCGCTACCTGGCAGCCATCTGTTGTAATCATACCCATCGACCCAGGATTGGGCTGCTTCAATGACCAGGAAATGATCATCCAGCATGCCATAGCCTTTGGAGAATATCACGGCAATCAAGCGAAACAGAATAGCCAATCCCAGGATTAAACCTAATGGATTCTCATCCCAAACTCGCTGAATCTTTTGACGGATCATAGTTTCTTATATTCGGGTTGCTCCGATGAACCCAGCCCGGCGCGATATTTATATTAAGGAGACGTACAGATAATGAACATTCCCTGTTTCAATCGGGTTGATACACATTACAGGGATCTGTGCTTCATTGAACATCAGCTTTTCGCTCCATTTGGCAGCAGGGAAATCCGGTGAAAAGGTAGCTGCGCTGGTCATCATGAGGATTAAGTCTGCATTAATGCTTGATCCATAATTGATGAGTTGCTCTGCAAAATTAGATTGATGTTCAGCTGTGGTGAATTGGTATTTGACCCCGCTTTTATAAAAAACTTCTTCAATCTGTGCTTTCACAACGTTGAATTTTTTCAGGATATCAGTGTCTTTAGTATTCTGCTGGTAGATATGGAGCATTGAATTAAAGCTTTTTGCTATTTGCAGGGCCCATTCGACCTGTTGCCTGGGTTCTGTGAAATCATCAATAGGAAATACGATATTTTGATAGCCATTACTGAAGCCTCTTTTCTGAACAACGATGGTTGGTACCGGGGATTTTGACACCACTTTGAACGCAAAACTACCGAACAGGTATTGCAGGCCTTTCTTGCCATGTGTTCCCAGGACCATGATAGTGGCACCAATTTCTGCAGCAGTTTCGTGAATTTCCTTGAATATGCTACCTTCTTTGGTCAGATGATCAACATCGATGTCTGATTTTTCACTGATTGCATCAACAATGGCATTTAGTTTTTTGTCAATTTCAGCTTCGGAAAGGTTTTCTTTTTTCAATTGGGATTTACTCTCTTTATTGATGACGTGCATCACCACCAATTTGTATTTCAAAAATCCCGCCAGCTCTGCCGCATGATCTATTGCATTTTGGCAGGTATCGGAAAAATCGGTGGGGACCATCACGATGTTGTTTAACGTGTATTTCATATTGTTTTGCTTTTTTATTATCGTTTAAACAAATGTATGAATAAAATTTATTCCGCTAAGCGTATTGTTTGATTTTGCATCAGAAAACAGCGTGGGATCTTGCATATTTTATACTACTTTTATGGCACAATGGCAGTAAAAAGATCCATCAGTTTTAAGTTCAGTAGTTCGATTCTGACCATAGCATCGATAATCATGGTTATTATGCTGTATTCCAATTACAGGGTATCCCGGGACCTGGTCCTTGACAATGCAGCACGTGATGTCAAAAACCTAACCCAGTTAACAATTAATCAGATAGATAATGTCTTTGAGAATATTGAGAATATCCCCGAAGACTTTGCCCTTCGCTTAGAAAATCCTGATGTACAAAGGGTGGATGAAAAGAAAACATTGATGTCGCTCATTGAAAGGATCAAATTACTGTACGGTTCAAGCGTCGCTTATGAACCATTTTTCAATGGAACAGATACAGTATACCATGCTCCGTATTTGTATAGGCAGGGTGATTCAATAATATTTAAGAACCTGGCCCGGGATACTTATAAATACCATTTACAAGATTGGTATACTATTCCCAAAAAGCTTAACAGGCCAGTTTGGTCAGAGCCGTATTTTGATGAAGGAGGCGGTGAACGATTAATGGTAACCTATTCAGTGCCATTTTATAAGGCAGAGAATGGCAAAAGGGTTTTTAATGGTGTGGTTACGGCAGATCTATCCTTAAGGCATCTTCAAAAGTTAATTTCATCTATCCAGTTTTATGAAAGCGGTTATGCCATGTTGATCACTGAAAAAGGCGTAGTAGTTACCCATCCACGGATAGATTATCGTACAGAGGAAAGTGTGACCAATATCATACAAATCGTAGAGGATGAAAAACTGCTTGCTGTTTTTGACAGGATGATGAAGGGAGAAACGGACTTTCTTCCCTTAGAAGATGTTGTCATTAATAATGAAATTGTCCGCGATTGGATATCATTTGCCCCGATCCCATCTACGGGCTGGTCAGTGGCAATTTTGTTTGATGAGCGCGATATCTATGCAGGTTTGCACAGTTTGATGTTAAAGCTTGCCATCCTGGGGATTGGAGGCTTGTTGGCCCTGGCCCTGATAATTATACAGGGTGCAAGAAAAGTTACTAAACCATTGAAACTACTTGCTAAAGCAACAAAAGAAATAGGTGCCGGTAATCTTGAAAGTGAAGTCCCTGAGATCAATACCAATGATGAGGTCGCTGAAATGGGTTTATCGATTAAATCCATGCAGCAAGATCTTATCTCATATATTGAAAACCTGAAAAAGACCACTGCGGAAAAAGAACAGATTGAGTCTGAGATCAAAATTGCCAGCCAGATACAGATGTCGATGTTGCCACAGGAGATCCCTTCTCCACATTCGATCAACAACTATGGCATTCAGGGATACCTGCATCCGGCCAAAGAAGTGGGGGGTGATTTCTATGATTTTATGATCACCGGTAATAAATTATACTTTGCCATAGGAGATGTATCCGGTAAAGGTGTACCGGCAGCCCTTTTTATGGCCAAGGCCATCACCTTGTTCCGGGCAAAGGCAGAAAAAAATCTCAAAGTAAACAAGATTGCTTTTGAGATGAATAATGACCTCAGCAAATACAATGAAAATGCCATGTTTGTGACTTTCTTTATTGGTGAACTCGATTATAAGCATGGAACTATTGAATATTGCAATGCCGGGCATAACCCTCCATACATCCATAAAGGATCCTCTGAACGATTGGAAACAATGGAAATGGCGCATGGGCTTCCCTTAGGCCTGATGCCTGATAAGGACTATGGCATGGGAAAGATCTCCCTGACTGATGCATCAGGATTATTTATGTTTACTGATGGAATCACAGAAGCAGAGAACAGCAAAAAAGAACTCTTTGGTGATGATCGCCTGAAGGAATTGCTATTGCGTTATCCAGGGGAGAATAGTGAACAATTGATCAAAATTTTACTTGAAGAGATCCACAGCTTTGTGGGGGATGCCGAACAATCGGATGATATAACCTTACTCCTTTTAAAGGACCTGAAGGGAAAGTAGACTGCTAATAAGCCACAATTTTTTTCCAGTTCAAATCCCTGGGATTGATACACATTACCGGTATTTGTGATGTGTTGAAGATCAGATCTTCATCGTAGCTGCCAAGGATGAATGTCGACAATCCTTTTTCAGGATTGGTCATGATCATGACCATGTCTGCACTTTTGGAAGTAGCATAGTCAATCACATGTTTGGTGAAGTTACCTGATTTCCCACCCACATCAACTGTATATTCAACTTCATTTTTGTCGAAATAGGTGCTTATCATATTAACGGCATTGTCAATTTTGGCACTACCGGAAAGCTGGTAGATCAAAATTTTGGCACCAAATTCCTGTGCAATATGGGTAGCCCATTGTGTCTTTTCCCATGGACCTGCATCGCTTGTAATGGGTAAAACAATTTTTTTGAAATTTCCCTGAACAGGTCTTTTTTGTACAACGATTACCGGAACCGGAGAGCTCGTTACAACCCTTAATGCGAAACTGCCGGTGAGTTTCTGCATACCCACTTTTCCATGTGTGCCAAGAAAAAGGAGGCTCGCACCTATATCCTGAGATACTTCGCTGATGGTCGTGAAAATATTCCCTTCCCGGGCGATAATTTCTACATTAATTTTCTTTTCTTCAGCCAGTTTTTTACCAATTGTTTTGAGCTTTTCTTCAATATATGCTGCATCCCGGCCTTCTTTTTTCAATAACGATTTGGTATTTGAATCTATAACATGAAGAAGCGTTACCCTGAAACCAAATTCTTTGGCAGTTTCCGCAGCCTGGTTAATGGCATTATCGCAAACTTCAGAAAAATCAGTGGGTACTAAGATGAGCTTATTTTTCAAAGGTTCCATACAATCATAAAATTTAATGCGATTAATTCTTGAAAAACAAAGATATAAAATAATATGTCGTCAGTATGTTAAAAAATTATTATTTATCTATGGTACACAGTTCTTTAATTTGTTGAAGGTTCTCACTTTTCTTGTCATTTCTGATGAATTGAGCAGATTTTGTAAAGAACTGGTGATTTTCCAGGAAATCTATCTGTAATTCATACCACTCCTTAAGTGTTGTTGGTCGAATTTTCAGAATATTCCATTCTTGTCTGAGCTTAAGAGCGATCATGAAAAAATCATCCCTGCCCAGGTAGTCCAGGTCAGCATCACAAAGTACCTGTTCATTCAAATTTTGAGCACTTTGCGGCAACCTGGTCGTGATGATCATTTTGTTGATGGCATCAATATCCTTCCCGGAATAACCGAATTCAGGTAAAGCCTCCATGGCTATGGCTGCACTTGCCATTTCATGATCAAGGTATGTATCGAGCATCCCAATATCATGGAACACCGCAGCAGTCTCAACCAGTAGCTGGTCATGTTCCTCCAGGCCTTCCATGCGGCATAAACGCCTGGCAGAACGCCAGACATCTAATGTATGATCAGAATTGTGATAGAAGTGGTCAAGGCTTGATTCTTCTGTTAACCTTGTGATGACATATTCTTTAGCTTTTTTAAAGTCCATTGTTAGTTATTCAGTTTAAAGTAAAACGCAAAAGCGATGGTTTTTATATTTCTATTATTATCAAAATTTTTCAATACCATCCCAGTCTTCAGGCGACCCGGTCTGGATAAACTGTTTGCAACGGGCGATATACCTCGAAGCTGCCTTGTCGCCAGGGTTGATCTTGAGTACTTCCCTGAATGACTTAACGGCATCCTCGAATTGTTTGTCCTTAAATTGCTGTATGGCTTTGCTGAATGTCTGCTTGGATTTGATCTTTAAGTTCTTAACTTCTTCATTTTCCCCATCCAGGATCTCGAAGATATAAATGGCTTTTTTCTTGCCTTTAACCTGTACAATATCCAGGAACCGGTATTGGTAGTTTGTGGGATCATTGATTTTAATCAGGGTGTCTTCTGAGATTACGATGGAAGCCCCATAAATCTTGGTTAAGCCTTCCAATCTTGAAGTCAGGTTGACAGCATCCGATATTACCGTCCCGTCCATTCGACCTTCACCGCCCACAACACCAAGCATCAACTTTCCGGTATGAATCCCAATTCCAGTGCTAACCGGGGGCTGTCCAAACTGGGAGATGATATGATTGAACTCTGTCAGTTTGATCTTCATTTCTATTGCGGCGTTTATTGCATCCTCAGCATTATCCGGGAATAATGCCATGATACTGTCACCAATGAATTTATCAATAAACCCATTATTGTTTCTGATAACCGGCTCCATATATCCCAGGTAATTATTCAGGAAATCAAAATTTTCTTTGGGGGTCATCTGTTCTGAAATCATTGTGAAATCCCTGATGTCGGTAAACAGGATACTCATATCCTTTTGTACCTGGTCGCCAAGCTTAATCTCAGAGATACTCTCTTTTCCAAGAAAATCAAGAAACTGCCTGGGCACAAAACGGGCATTTGCTTCATTGATCCTTGAGATGTTGATGATATACTCCTTTAGCTTAAGCGACATGTCATTATAACCTTCGGTAAGTTCTCCAATCTCATCATTCATCCTGACGATGCTGAGGTTATCCATCTCTCCGCGTCCTGTACGTTGCATGTTTCCGAGGAGTTCCCTGACCGGGTAAACAATATCGATGGTCGTCCACCGGATAAAAAAGAGGAGATAGATCAGGGCTGTGAAAATGCCGGTAAAGATGCCACCGAACATCATCATGCTGTCAAATACATTGACATAGAATAAACCAGGAAGCTGGTTCTGGATGTCACCACCAAAATACAATGCATATTTACCGATCAGAATTTGAAGCTGATCATCACTCAGGTTTTCAATGCCCAGGTCTTTTACACTGGATGTGCTGATGAATAAATAAAAGACAACAATCATCAGGGGCATCAGGGAAGTCATCGCACTTGATACCCATAAACGGTTCCTGATTTTTCCTTCTTTAAATGTGGACAGCCTCTTGACCAATTCATCCTTAGTGTAGACAAATTCAATATAGCGGATGTGCACCCTGTGCTTTTGCCAATAATAAACGAACAGTGTACTTAAGAGGGCTGACACAAAGGTGATGAAGAAAAACTGCTCATAAAACTTCTGTGTTATTTCATTAAATTCCCCTTGGATGAATAGTTTATAGGCCATATAGCTCAGTATGACTCCAAAACTAAGGAAAAGTATCCCGGAATAGATCAAGGGCGTCCTGATGAGAAACTTTCTGCAAAACTTATAAAGCTTATCCGGAATTTTTTGATGCTTTCGCTTTTTTCGAAAGTAGATCTTAAATGGCAGGCTAAATGCGAATCCGAGGATGTAGCTGAAAAGAAGCAGCTTGAGCAAAAGATAAATAGTCCCACCAAAATCCCATTCATTAGCTGCTTCACCAGGCTGGATTACAGGATCTTCAACAATGGCAGTAATGGTATCCACATTAGTATTTTCCACCCACATCGGCCCGTATTTAAACAGGAGAATGCTGGAAACCGGCATGACGAGAAAGAAATATATAAAAGTCGCAAAGAAGTAGATCCTTAAGCCAAAAAATCTTGGTACTTTACTCTTTATCTTGCTACCCATATAATACTTGCTTTCATTTCACTCTTCCCCCCCCTCTGGCGGGATGTCATTCGACTTCGTCTCGCTCCACTTCACTCTTCCCCTTTCACCGGCCTAATGATCTCCAGTCCACGCATTATCGCCTTCTCATTATCCGGGATCATGTGGTGGTAACGATTTGGCAAGGATTTTTTCAGACCCAGGATCACATTTTCGAGGTCCACAATGGGTTTTACTTTCAGATACCCGCCCAGAACGATCATGTTGAATGTCTTGGTAAGTCCCATTTTTGTAGCCTCATCATTGGCGTCGATACGGAAAATATCAATGTCTGTTCTTTCCGGATGCCTGTTGATGCCATTCCCATCATAAATAAGTGTTCCGCCAACTTTAACCATGGATTCGAATTTGTCCATAGACTGCTGATTCAGGATAATGGCGGTATCGTATTCGGTAAGTATCGGTGAGCTTATCCTTTCGTCGCTGAGGATCACTGTAACATTGGCGGTCCCACCCCTCATTTCTGGTCCGTAAGAAGGCATCCAGCTTACTTCCTGGTTTTGCATGATGCCTGAATAGGCGAGTATTTTGCCCATGGAGAGCACGCCCTGGCCACCAAACCCTGCAATAATTATCTCTTCTGTCATAATTGAACTGTTTATCTAATCATTACTTAAGCAACTTACCATCCACTTTGATATCTCCCATAGGATAAAAAGGGAACATGTTCTCAACCATCCATTGGTTGGATTGCACCGGGGTCATCTTCCATCCTGAGTTGCAATTGGAAACAATTTCTACAAGGCAGGTTCCTGTTTTGTTTGCCATCTGATAATCAAATGCTTTCCGTATGGCTTTTTTTGCCTTCCTGACGGCTGCGGGGGAATGGACTGCCTGCCGGGTTACATAATGAGTGCCTGGCAATTCGGCAACCAGCTCTGTTATTTTCAAAGGGTTACCCATCGTTAGCACATCTCTTCCATAAGGGCTGGTTGATGATTTCATGCCAGGAAGTGTAGTTGGAGCCATCTGTCCACCTGTCATTCCATAAATTCCATTATTAATAAAGATGATCAGGAAATTTTCACCACGGTTGCAGGCATGGATAGTTTCTGCAGTACCAATTGCTGCAAGGTCGCCGTCACCCTGGTAAGTAAAAATAGCTTTGTCGGGCCATGTCCTTTTAATGCCTGTGGCAAGGGCAGGAGCCCTTCCGTGGGCAGCCTGCTGCATATCGATATTCATGAATTCATAGGCCAATACTGAACAGCCCACCGGGGCAACGCCAATAGTGTCTTCCTGAATTCCCATTTCGTCGACTACTTCCATAGTGATGCGATGGGCTGTACCATGACCACAGCCAGGACAATAGCTGAGTACCTTATCCCGCATGAGGCCGGTTTTCTTGTATACCAGGTTTTTTTCCCGGACAATTTCTTTTGCTAATTCATCGCGCATGCTTTATCCTCCTATAAATTTATTTTCCAGAACCTCCAGTACTTCGGCCGGGGAGTGTATAATGCCACCCATCCTGCCATAATGCTCAACCCTGACTTTTCCTTCGACAGCAAGTTTTACATCTTCAACCATTTGTCCTGCACTCATTTCCAGGCTAATTATTCCTTTTACCTGGTCAGTATATTTTTTTACCTGCTCCACAGGGAAGGGGTACAAGGTGATCGGACGAAGTAAACCAATCCTGATCCCTTTTTCTTTTCCCAGCTTAATTGTTTTCTGAGCTATCCTTGCACTGGAACCATAGGCAACAATTAGATAATCTGCTTCGTCACATTCAATTTCCTCGTATCGTACTTCGTTGGCGCAGATTTCCCTGTATTTGGCCTGCAATTTTTCATTGTGCTTTTCCTGGCAGGATGGATCAAGGTTCAGTGAAGTAATCACGTTTCTGTCGCGATTAGGTTTCTTGCCTGTTGTAGCCCATGGGGCATTTGTTTCGATCTCTTCTTCTGTCCACCGTGGGATAGCGTCGAAAAGTTCTACCTTTTCCATCATCTGCCCGATCAATCCATCAGAAAGGATCAGTACCGGTGTACGGTATTTGAAAGCAAGGGCGAATGACAGCGGGATGAAATCCGCCATTTCCTGAACAGATGCCGGGGCAAGTACTATCGTATGGTAATCACCATGGCCGCCACCCTTGGTAGCCTGGAAATAGTCGGCCTGGGAAGGTTGTATGGTGCCCAGGCCGGGTCCACCCCTCACCACATTCAGTACGACACAGGGTAATTCAGCACCGGCAAGGTAAGAAAAGCCTTCCATCATGAGGCTAATTCCGGGACTGGATGATGAAGTCATGACCTTTTTCCCGGTTCCGGCAGCTCCATATATCATATTAATGGATGCCACTTCGCTTTCCGCCTGTAAAACAACCATGCCTGTTCTTTCCTCAGGTTTGGCCGCTGTCAGGTATTCAATGACTTCCGATTGGGGAGTGATCGGGTATCCGAAATAGGCATCAACACCTGCCCGGATTGCCGCTTCAGCAATCGCTTCATTACCTTTCATTAATTTCAGTTCGCCCATTATTCAGCAATTTTTTATTTAATATTAAGCATCCACTTTGATTCTATAAACAGTAATCACACCATCGGGACAAACGACAGCGCAGTTTGTGCATCCGGTACAGGCATCGGCGTTGGCCATATATGCATAATGGTATCCTTTAGCATTAACCTCTGTAGCGAGGTCAATAACTTCTGTAGGACAAGCACCGACACATACAGCACAACCCTTACATCGTTCAACATCAACAACAATCCTTCCTTTAACTTTTGCCATTTTTATAGGGTTAAAAAGACATTATTAAATCTAAGTTCAAACAGGTGTACGAAATTACAATTTTATATTAAATCAGGTGCGTGTACCCACTATATTTTCAGGTGAGTCAAATAATTTATAACTGATATAAATTATCAGGAAATGGGGTGATCTTTGTGGAACTTTTTCAAGCGTTGCTCAAGATCGGGGAATTGTGCTCGCCGGACAAGTGAAACACATGCCCTGATACCTTCCAGACGCTCACTACCGGTGATGGCAAGAGAAATGGCGCTGATACCGTAGTATATCATCGCATTGAGCAATTCTTCTCCGCTAAGGCCGGGATAAGCAAAAGTGAAATAAAAGCCATCTGCTATGGGTTCGCCCTCATCCTTGTCATAAACAATCGTAAAACCATTATCGAGAAACATTTTCTTCATGATCTTAGCTTTCTCTCCGTATTCCTTTACCACTTCGATAAAATTGAAATCACCGTCATTGACAGCTTTTAAAATTGCCGCAAGTGCATATTGGGCAGAATGTGCTGTTCCGGAGCTTAAGGCATAAACAGAGCCAAAGATCATGGCTTTCCCGAA
>JAUXCL010000005.1 GCA_030618905.1 Bacteroidales bacterium
CATTCTTCACCGGCCATTGCAATCTCAACGCCTTCAGGAAGTGCGCCTGTGCTCAGTGTTACTTCAAAGTCAACAGTTACAAACTGAAGATGTCCTACAATATTGGAATATACCCAAACAGATTCATCACCATTGGTATAAATCGCTTTCACTGCATAGGCATAATAACCTTGTGGCAAGCCGCCAAAGGCAACATCATTGTAAGAAACATCTGTAGTGTTGGCAATGGTTGTCAATGTTCCGGTTTCCGGTCCAAGGTTAGGATCGAAATCAGATACCCTGGCAACGTCGTAAGATACAACATCACGGTTGGCTGTCATTGGAGTTTCAACACTCTTGAATTCACCAGCTTTTTCCACTCCTGGCAGGCTTGTTGTCCTGGTTCCATTCTTTGCAAAGAAGATATTACCTTCTGCATTGGGTGGAAGCTTAGGTGGATACATCATGGTCACACCATCAGCAACATCAACACCATCTGTAGCGGGACCATCAACGTAGGCACGTATCATGAAATCCTGGTACACTGAAAGTGACCATTCTATTCCAACCATCTTTGAATAGCTCCTGTAAGCAGTTGGAGTTTGATTGTCAACACCCAGTGGTGCAGTATTCGGTGAAGGATAGAACTGCATCATGGACAGGTAGAAATCACCATCCATAATTGTTGCCGTTCCATTGGTATAGAATTCCAACCATCCGAAGTTATTCACAAATACCTGTACTGAGTCAAGTACTGTTCCGGGCATGCCGTCGGTACCGTCATCATCATATACAAGCATCGCAAAGTCTGATCCAAGCCAGCTGCCTGCTGGGAAGCTGCCATCACCTACAAACAAGCGTCCACCGATAATAGTGGCGGGATAGCCTAATGGGGTGAATTTAACAGCATTCTGGTTCAGGCCTGTTGCCCATACCACAAGCTCTTCTGCACTTCCGTCATCATAGATGATCTCGTAAGGTCCGATAGGCAGTGCCCATTCAACCAAACATTCTGTATCATCATCATTGACTGTGGCAATTACAAATGGTACAGGATATGGTTCTTCAAACATGACCAAATCAATTGGTGTGATGATACCTGCAAGTGCAAAAGTATCTTCTACCACAACGGATTGATATCCGAGCATGTCAAAATACACATCATAAGTACCTTCATCAACATATAGTGAATAATCACCACTGTTGTCGGTAATGGCTTGCCATGTACCGGCAGTTACAGTAACACCATTAATACCTTGTCCTGTATTGCCGTCAGTAACTGTACCTGCATATTGTGCCGGTACATATACATGCATCATATTGGCTATATAAACCTCAGGGTTATCCGGGTCGTTAGACTCGACCAGAAGGTCTTCAGGATAATCTCCAGGTCCAAAGCCTGTAGCATCATAAGTGATGGTAATCAACTCATCACCACCTTCAGGAATGACACCTGATGCAGGATCAACACTCACGATATAGCTTGGTACCGGGCAGAATGCATAACATTCTCCAGGATGTATGCCGTCTGGCGTTGTACCACCGACTCCGTCTGCGCCAATCTCGGTGCCTTCTCCATCAAATACATGATATTCACATTCATACGGCCAGCCACCTGATGTCCATACAGTCGTAATCTCATCACCACTAAAGGCTATGAAATAAACTGATTCAGGACCTGCGCCACTGGCAAGTGTGACTCCTGCCATGATGAGGTTACCGTTCAGGTAGAGGTCAAAGAACCCACCATTCCAGCTATCACCATAGTCGTCAGTCATCACGATCTCATGCTCACAGTCAAAGGCATCTGTGATATAATCAGGGAATTGATATGTCAGGGTACCTATACCTATATTATGTATAGTGGTATAAACGGTAGCCTGGTGATCAACCCATACCCATGCTTCTAAGAACATATGATCTATATATATCGTCGGATTTGGCCACAAGACACATTCAGGTCCTGCCGGGGCAGTTAAACCTTCGTCATATTGTGCCTGTACTGTATAGCAGTACTCGCCATAATCCGGTAAGAAATCAGTATAATTGGTTGCAGTAGTTGATCCAATAACCAGTCCGTCTCTCTTGACGACGAAATACTGGAAGGCATCTCCGAACCAATCCCATGTGATGTTAACCTGTCCGATAATGTCGTTGGCCAGGATAACCTCAAGATTTTCCGGAGGTGTCAATGGATTTCCTAAAATGACCATTGTACAAGGAACGGTAATCGTACCCACGTCAGGATCACTGGTGAAAACAATATCAGCAGTATAAACTTCTCCTGATGCTGTTCCTGATGCATCAAAGTGAGTAGGAATATTAACTGTACCACCAAGAGGATCAACAGTACCACTGTAAAAATCCATGGTCAGCCAGCTGCCAATTGAGGCACCGCCTTCGGCAAGCTCGAATCCACTCATTAATTCGTTCTGAAGGAGAGCACCAATGGTGACAAGTCCCGGATAAATACCAGCGTGAGTAAAAGCACCACCGGCAATCTGTGAGCCACCGGTTGCTGCAACTACATCAAAGGTAACGCCAGTCTGGGCTTGTGTGACCAGGTCAAACTGATATAATACACCACCTGATCCACCCTGGTCGAATGCCCACAGGTATGGGCCACCATCTGTCCAGTAGTCATAAGCCATACCATACATAGCAGCTAATCCGCCAGTTCCGAAACTGGTGATCAGTGCTCCTGTGGCACGGTCATACAGATGAATGTCGCTTGACCAGTTATTGCCATAAAAGCCATCCTCATCATTATCATAAGCGATAGCCCTGGTTGCTGTTGAGGCCGGGATGCTATGGTCAACGACCTGTGCATCAAAATCCATCGCCCAAACAGTAGTTCCTGCATTGGATCCATAGAAAAATCCGTCATCATCACAATAGGCCATATCCCTTACGTCCATGGCACCGCCTGACACGTTAAATGAGCCAAGGAAGTTACCATCCATCTCATATTTGAAGAATACACCACTTCCGGCATTCCATTTAGAAGTATACATATATGCTCCTTCTGACTCAAGACCTGCTTCACCGGTATTATCCTGTGTTGCGAAGTTGAACTGCAGGTCCCAGGTATCTCTCATTGGATTAGTTACCTGAACAGCAGTTACTGTAGGACTGTAATCCGTGTTAGGATCCGGCATGTAAGTCCGTGGTTCTGGTTGGCCAAAGACCATATCGGTCACTGGATAAACTATTTCCGCTAACCAGCCCAGAGGACCATCACCATTATTCAGGATACCGGTTGAGGTTGTCAGGAACTCATTAGGATTCAGTTCCTGGTAATGACTCAACGGATAAACGATCATGCTTGGTTGTGTCAGGATGAAATCCTGCTGAGTTGTGGTTGCTACAAAAATAGAAACCAGTTCAGTCACCTGGTTATAACCATATTTCCAGGCATATGCATCATGATCCCCAACGGGTACATCCGGAAGGAAATAGTATCCGGTAGGATCAGATGTAGCAATACCCACTCCTTCGATACCCACAGTGGCGCCGTTGATCGTCAAACCATTTCCGTTAAATACGTAGCCTTCCATGTTACCGGGGGCAACGGCAGGTTTGAAGAAAAAGCGCATATTAGAAAATTCACTGGAAGAATTATCATAGTTGGGGGGTGTCTCGGAATCTGCATATCCAAGGAGCGTCCTGGTCACAGACCCGGTTGTTTTATAGGTTCTGTAGTAGGTTGATGTCCAATAGCCATTGTCACCCCAGATTACCTCTACAACAAGGTTTTCCGCACCTGTAAAGGTATAATCAGTAATGTCAATCTTATTCCATCCTGTATTTGTGGCAGGGATAAGACTTGCATTGGAATATACCTGTGTTGCTCCGGACATATTGAAATATGCACCGGGTGTCAATGAGGAAGCACTTGTTTCCTTGACATTGATCTGTACATTGGTCAAAGCATTACCTGCTGAAATACGTTCAAATTCCCATCCCATTTCGGTAATGTCCATCGATCCACCCAGTTCTGAAGCCAGGTACAAGGTTTGCGTACGGCAGTTCTCCCAATAGTTAGCCCAGGGGGTATAATACATAGGATATGCACCATATGATGTACCTGTGCCAACCTCTACAAATGACTCACCTTCAAGAGAGAAGGAAAAATCAGCGGTTTCACCCCAAATTGTTTGGGAGCTTGTCCATGTAGTTGCACCTGTGCCAAACCCATTAAGTGGATTCCGCCAATGCGCCATATTATTGTATTGCGTAAGGTTTTTGGTCCAGAACCACTGTCCGTTTACGCCAAACGGAGCAGCATCCTGTACTGAAACCCAGTAATCTCCTCCAGTCAGTAAAGCTCCACCAGGTAAGCTAATGGTCAATACACCTGCATTATCCACTGCTGCTATACCCATAAAAGATAGGTAAGCAGTGGCATTAGGCATACCACCTGCATCCTGGTAAAAGAATACGTTGGCTACACTGAATGGTCCAGGGGACCCTGAACCGGGCACGGTCACTGTTTGAATGTCCCAGTAAACTCCTGCAGGGACATTAAAGTCATCCGCACCCTGGCAATCATAAACGTCATAGGCGGCCTCAAAGTCTTGTGATGCCCAGCCATTGGCGCCAATTTCCATCTGCTCATAAAGTATGCGAGTTACATCCTGGTTATTGCCATTATATGTGGCACCAGGACCAGTTAACTGCATCTGAGCATTAAGCATTACTGATGATAATACAAAAGGTATCATCAACAGCAATATCTTAGTAATAATTCGTCTCATGGTTGTTAATTTTGGTTAATACTAAATCTTGTTAAAAAAATAAGGTATAATTATCATGTGATTCAAAACGAAATTTATCAATCTTTTAACAATTCACTGAAAATAAAATTGCAAATATAAAAATAAATGCAATGTTTCCACAAAATGCTGATAAATGCTGATTGACCCGTTGCTTAATCGTTTTGATAATATTCAATATATGCTCTTTCTTGATTTACATTATTACAGACCACAAATTAATAAGAACCGTTGCATCAAAAAAGTAAATGGGGGAAAATACGTACATTTTCCCCTCATTGTTTATAAAATTTCTTTACAGATGTATTTATTGTGATGCATGGATCCTGTTAATTTGGGCATATTTCAAAGATTTCCACATGAAATCTTATGGTATAATCAGAACCTTTTTACTATAAAAACTTTTTTTTGTTTCCATTTTTAGCAAATAAAATCCCGGAACCATATCTTCTGTACTGATTTTCAGCATTTTAGCCTTAGTATTTCTTTTCTGGTAAATAATATGCCCCAGATGATCCAATAATGTCAGCTCCAATATATCTTCCTGCGCCTGAATGTACAAGTTTTCTTTTGCAGGAATAGGATATATATTCAACTCATCTTCAGATGATAACATCTCCAGACCCACACATCCGATATCGATCATTCCCCTGATTGAAGAATCAGAAACACAGTCCTCGTAAACCGCGAAAATTTCAAATCTATATGTACCATTTTGGCTTACGGTATATATATAGGAGGTGTCACTCGTGAAATCATGGTATTCAAGTTCAACATAAATATTATACCCCAATAATTCCCTGGCAGGTGTCATTGGTCTCATTTTCCCTGTACTATCTGAAAGGTAAGCCTGTAAATTCCAGTTTTTATCATATTGCTGACCAAATCCGGATATTGGTTCCCAAACGATGCCATCGGTACTATACATATCCCCATAACCTACAATTGCCGGGCCTGCATCATGTCCTGCAGGTGACTCTCCTGCAAATGCGTCAACAGTATAACCAAACCACAATTCCTGGGTGATATCCAAGGGGACTATGGAGTCAAGGTTAAGCACATTCCATGAACCGGGTTGGACATTATCCATAAGCTGCTCATACAATAAGATTTCCGCATTCTCTCCCTTCCAGACTTTCACGGTGAAGTCGGAATTGATGGCACTTTCGTGGGCAAAAAACCTGATCCTGGAGATAGACATATTTTCGTATGCCTTTAGCATTGCAGGATCCCAGTGCGAGGCTACACTAAATATACCACCACCTGCAATACCAATCCCGCCTTCATTGGTCCCATCATCCCAATGGAGCCATTCGCCTGTGTTGCCTGAGCTACTTCCGCACACATAGGGACTGTGCCATGTCAAATTAATATCCACACAATTTTGAACCTCAAGGTCCAAATCCGAAGGAGGTGGACAATCTCTGTAAACATAAATATTGTCAACAAACCAGGAAAGGATGTCACTGGAATTTTTCCCTTCTGCGACGAACCTGACGCGGAAGATCTCTCCTGCTGCATAATTACTGATATCTGTATGAAGGGTTTCCCAGTCGAAGCTTCCACGGGCGTTATCAAACTCACGAACTTTAAACCATCCATTATCGTTACCTACTTCAATGCCTAATTTTTCTGCCCCACTCATGGTCCTGTCGACCAGTTTCAAATCGAAATCCAACCAGATGCAACCATCAATCCACGGATTGGATAAGTTTACACCATCAAGGGGATAAGTTGTCAATGAAGATTTATAATTAGCGAGTACAGGAAACCAGGAGAATTTAGCGCTGGGGTGAGGGTTGCCGGATTGCCCGCTGATGAGCCAATTTCCACTGTGGTCCCATTGGTTTAGTTCAAAGTTCCCTGAGTTCCAGGTTTCTTCAAATGGCAAAGGATAGCCATATTGTACCTGGATAAGCAAAGGTCCTTCTAACATTGACTCACCAGTTTCACCGGGGAAGCCATAAGCGGCAAGGTTATATAATGCTGAAACATCATATTGAAAAGTATAGGGGTCCAAACCGATATCATAATAGGATGAAGTATCTTCTCCGTTATAAGGAATGGAAGCGATCCAGTCCTGATCCCGGTACACTTTATACCCAATCAGGTTGTCAGGCACATGCCAGTGTATGGGTGGGCCACCACATGGACCCAGCTCCAATCCAAACAGCATTTCATTTTGCAACAGGCCCCCAATCGTGACTTTATTATTGTATACCATGCTACACATAGTATATAGTCCACCAGCAATTTCAGTGCCGCCAAGAACAGGTAGAACATCCAGGCTAAAAAGCTCTGTTCCGGTGTTGATATCTATCTGCACCAGGACCGCACCACTTCCATCCTGGCTGAATCCCCACAAGTATGGGCCTCCATCTGTCCAGTTATCATAGGCAAAACCGTAATAACTCCCCCAGGTTCCTATTGGGAATGAACCCATTAAGTTTCCGGAGAGGTCAAACATCGTTATATCTGTATCCCAGTTATTGGCCCATAAAGCCTCATTATCATCATCATAAGCGATGGCCCTGACCTCGGTAGGTGCAAGGATAGTAGCTACTACTTCCTGGTCGATGAAGTCCATCATCCAGACCGTATCTGTGGCATTGCTTCCAAACATAAAATTGTCGTTGGAGTCATAGGCCAGGTCTCTCAAGTCCCGGCAACCCGGAATCGTAAATGTTTCCAGGTATGTTCCATCCATCTCATACTTGAAAAAAGTTCCATTACCGGCATTCCACTGAGTTGAATAAAGGTAGTCGCCATCTGTCTCAGCACCAGTTTCGCCATTGGTATAATAGGTTGGATAGCTGAAGTGGATATCCCATTGGTCCCTCAGATTTGACATAAATCCACTTACATTAACTGTTCTGACATAAGGACTGTAATCTGAATAAGGGCTGGCAGATATTGTCCGGGGTATTATGCCCGCCAGGACAAATGACAGATCAGGTTCCAGGGGTGGTTCCCACCAAATGTGCACGGCATCATCAAAAGACTCCCCATCCAGGTTTCTGGGTGGTGTCAAATATGTTGAAACATAATTATAATACACTTTATCAGAAAGACCGGATGTGTAGCGGGCAGCAACGCTGGCTTCATAGCTAACCCCATAGGTAAGCCAAAGGTATTGGTACGATGTCTGCACAGTACTGCCCACAAATGCTCCATCCAGGAACATGTAGAAGTCGATGGGTTCGGCACTGCCATTAGAAACTTCTACGTTGTCGATGGCCCAGCCCGAAGCCCATTCACCATTATCATCTGTATGGAATGCCAACCAGAAAGGGTATGGTCCGTTTGCACCGGAATAATTCGAAAGGTCAATTTCCAGTTGATCCCAGGCCCCGGGGAATGCTGACAGTGCATGCAATATATACCAGGTATTCCCGGCATCCACACTGAATTCCACGAAAGCGAGCTGGCCGAATGCAGCATCAAAATAGCTGTCAAACATCAAACTAAAACCCCCGGATTCCCGGAGGTCAAGTGCGGGAGTGACAAGGTAATCACAGCAACCGTTATTGCCCGATCCGGCTGCATCATCATTGGCGCATGCATACTGCGAATCCCAGGGAGGGATAGTCCAGTTGGCACTGCTTCCATCTGTTGTCAGGGACCAACCTATTCCCTGGCTCAATGTTTGCCAGCCGGCGGGAAGGAATTGAGATCCATCAAAATCTTCCTGTATGGCGGTAACAATCGGATAATCCCAGTATGCATATGATGAGAGCGGGTCAACCCAGAGCTTACGGGGAGGATAACGTTTTTCACCCAGGATGATTGAGTATGACATATCTGTCTGGATATCTTCATCAGGGATTTCATAAAGCTCATAGCCCACTTTGTAAGCATGTATTGTATAAGCCCCTTTCCATACCCCGTTAAATTCCACAAATCCGCTCGTATCTGTAGTTTTTTGATAAACAGCATAGGGATAATCCGCTCCTGTCATGGTAATGTCAACATCTTCAGGCACTTCTCCTGTGGTAAGAGAAACTGTAAAATCAACATTAACCTCTTTCAGGTGTCCAACGGTATTTGAATAAATCCAATCAGCGGTATCTCCATTGGTATAGTTGGCACGGACAGCATAGGCATACCAGCCCATTGCTAGTTGGCCATATAAAGTATCATTGTAAGACTCTGTGTTAATGTTGCCTGCAATTAGCGACAGGTTACCTGTTTCAGGTCCAATATCCGGATCGAAATCCGATATCCGCGCCACTTCATAAAAAGTAATACCTCTGTTATCCTGATCAATATCCAGGGGCCTGATCCTGCCAGGACTTTCAAAACCTGTTATTCCGGGAGGCTTGATCCCGTTTTTGGCAAAGAAGTACTTGCCTTCGGCTCCGGCAGGGATTTTTGGGGGATTTTTAAAAGATGAAGTAAGATCATGCAGTCCATCATTATAAGGTCCTGAAATATAAGCCCGGATCATAAAGTCCTGGTATGGGGAAAGCGCCCAGTCTGAACCTTGCAACCTGGAGTAACTCCTGTTCGCAACCGGGCTTGTATAATCGACCCCAAGAGGAGGAGCATCAGGTGCCGGGGTAAGTTGCATCATGGATATATAAAAATCACCTTCTGTGAATGCTGCTGTTCCGCCCCAGAATTCAATCCAACCATAATTATCCACCACAACAGGAATAGAATCCATCAGGGTACCTGGCATAGCATCCTGGCCATCATCATCATAAACCAGCACAGCAAACTCTGCATCAAGCCAATTACCTGAAGGGAAGGTCCCATCACCAACAAAAAGCCTGCCACCAATAAGCGTAAAAGGATACCCCGGCGGTGAAAATTTGACAGCATTTTCATTATAAGGATCTGCCCAAACCACCAATTCTTCTGCTTCGCCATCATCATATAATATTTCCCATGGACCCACAGGCGCAGCCCATTCTACCAGACATTCCGTATCATCATTATTGACTGTAGCATCTACAAAGGGAACCGGATAAGGCTCTTCATATAATTGCATGTCCATTGGAGTAATGATCCCTTGCTTGACAAAATAATTTTCAACAACAACAGTTTGGTATCCCAGTTTCTGAAATATGATATCGTAGTTTCCTTCATCCAGGTACAAACTATAATTCCCATCTGTACCTGTTTGCGCCTGCCAGCTTTCTGCGGTAATTCTGGCCCCTGGAATGGGAAGGCCTGTATTGCCATCACTTACATTACCAGCCAGTTGTGCAGGAATACTTACATGCATGGTATTTTGTATGAATGTAATGGGGCTGGATGGGTCATTGGTTTCACAGGAGATCTGCTGGGTAAAATCGCCAGCCGGAAAACCACTTGCATCATATATAATTGTCAGCTCCTGTGATTCTCCTGCCTGGATGGCACCGGATGAAGGTTGGATATCGAGTACAAAACCACCTAAAACAAAAAGATTATAATCTTCAACCTCTCCATACTGAGTGGTACCACATGGTTCCGGTATCCCACCCCATTGCAGCCGGATTCTCATTCTTGTATAGCCGGAGGGTATACCATCAGGAGGTATTATTTCTGCGGTAAAGCCGTTAAAGGGGTCGCCCGAAGATTGAATCATGGTCTCATCGTCCCAGTCTTCATCCTGATCCCAATCCACCCAAATGCCAAGCACATCTTCAGCGTAAGGATTCCCGATTGTAATGCTGATGGGATAAGAAATTCCAGATTGTACAGTTGTGGAAAAGTTGGTGAAATTACTGTAATTTTTACATCCGGAAAAGTTATTAATAGAGTCCATGGTCACTTGCTGAATAAACTCACTGCAGCCACCACTGGCAGGGCAATATGCCCTTGTTTCTTCGTTATCGTTAAAACCTGGAAAATTGAAAGTCAGGGTACCCACACCCAGGTTAAAAATGCTGGTATGAACGATGGTCTGGTCATCAGCCCAGACCCACCCCTCAATACTTGCCGGGTTAATAAAAACTTGTGGGTTAGGCCATATTACACATGCCGGACCTTCCGGGACCGACCACCCTTCATCATAGTAAGATTGCACTGTATAGCAATACTCCCCGTAATCGGGTAAGAAGTCAATAGTGAAGTGATTTATGGTGGATGCGATCAGTACTCCATCTCTCTTTACAATATAATATAGAAACTCCCTGTTTAAGGATTCCCATTCCACCATGACTTCTCCGGTGACATCATTCAATAATGTCACCTGTAAACCGGAAGGGGGGATCAGGGGATCGCCCAATACGGTCATCTCACAGCTTACTGTTGTTGTGCCTACGTCCGGATCACTGCTAAAGACGATATCTGCGGTATAGACTTCACCTGAGATACAACCCCCGGCATTAAAATTAGTAGGTATATTCTCCACACCACCGTTGGGAGAGATCATCCCTTCGTACCAATCAAGCGACAGCCAATCCAGTGTGTCACCGGCAGGGTATACAATTTCCGCCGACCAGTTCAGCAAGCCATCGCCTGTATTTTGAATACCTGTCTGTGCAGTGAGTAGTTCATTAGGGTTCAAAGTATAATTATGGGCCGTTGGGGAAATAATCATGGTGGGTTGAGTCAGGATGAAATTCTGGCTTATGATACCACCTGAAGGTATATTGACCATGATGGAAGTCAGGTTGTATCCATATTTCCATGCATAAATTTCCTGCATACCATGTGGTACATGTTCTAAAAGGTAATACCCATCCGGTCCGGAATAGGTGATACCGGTGCCTTCCGCAGCAATGCTGGCATCAGCGATGCTCAGGCCATCTCCATTAAACACATAACCTTCAACTGATCCGGGAAGCAACTCATACCAAAGCTGGAAATTGTCAATATGGACAACGTCCCCTTGTTGATAATAATTCTCATAATACTTACAGGAGGATTGCAGGGTAATGGTGAATGGGGAACCCTGGTATGCACCCAGGTCCCAGGTTCGGGTGATAAAGGGGTCATTATGGGAATTCGGCTGATAATAGTTAAACCCGTTTTCATCGGGTATCATTATGCTGTCAACCATTACCCTGAACCAACAATAATTAGGTATATAGCTATATCCCTGCTGCAGGTCGCAACGCATTTTTAAAAAGCCCGGTTCGCCTGTGGGGATCACTTCAATGTTCACAGTTCCAAAGTGGGATGACTTTGTTAAGTCAAAGGCCTCAACCACATTATTGGGTGTAGCGCCCCAATTGGCCAGGGTATTGCCTTCGAACAAGAGGCCGTAGTCTGAGCTGTTTGCCGCATCCGTGTCTGTCCTGACATCGGCATCAGCTCCGGGAGAAAGTGCAAACTCTGTGGGGATAAGGCCATCTTCATAATCTGCCAGGTAAGGAAATGTATTGACAGGTACGATCTGGTTGATGCTCAGGTCGAAATTATAACATGCAGGCGCCGGCCAGGAATCCATCATCAGGTAATAGATTCCGGCACCCAGGGTAATATTAATCGTCATTGGTTTGATGACATAGCCCACATTGGCAAAAGTGACCGTTTCCAGGCAATTGCCAACATCAGGGCAATCATCGAATAAGCCCATGGCTGTCCATTCTTCGTCCGGAGTCATGGTAATCCGGATTTGAGTTGTGGATGTCAGCACCAATTGATAAATGATATCTTCGCCATCATCGTAAGATCCCAGACAGGTGGTGTCATAGGCATTACCCCTGCCACATGTGCTTTGGGCATAGTCGTTAAAAGGAAGGTCTTGTGGAGCGTTGATCAGGATAGGCTCAGTGCAATCGTCGCCTAATGCCCTTGTGGGATCAGCAGGGGGTATAATCTGCCCAGGCATCAATCCGGGAAGGAAAAGGAGAGTGATCAATGCTATAAGCAGTACTATTTTGGTTAAAATCCTCATTTTATACTCATTCATTGTGATGACCCTGAACCTATACACAATGAATCTTCTTACTATTCGAGAATGGCACATTTAACGCCATCATTCTTCAAGGCTTCTTCACCTCAAAACTTAGACAATTAAAGTCAGATCAGGGTTGCATTATAATTAAAAAAGGCAGCCCCTTTTTGAGGCTGCCTTGATATCATGTGTGTGATGAGTTTTATTCGATCACTATTTTCCTTGTCGACCAGCCTTCGTCGGTTTCAACATGGATGAAATAAATGCCTGATTGGTATCCATCGATACTG
This sequence comes from Bacteroidales bacterium, assembly GCA_030618905.1. Lineage (GTDB taxonomy): Bacteria > Bacteroidota > Bacteroidia > Bacteroidales > B18-G4 > JAUWGC01. The sequence goes on from JAUXCL010000005.1 coordinate 12,879, forward strand.
ATGGTTGCAGTTTCATTGTCAACCATAGTTTGGTCTACCATCTGTCCCACGTAGTTGTAAATCTTAATTTGCCTGATATTGCCATTCGCCTGAACGGTCACGAAATCATGAGCAGGATTAGGATACACAACAAATGCTTCCTCACTTAAGAGCTCTTCAACTGAAACCGGTGATACATTTAATGTAACCGGAACAGTAATTGATTTGTTTTCAGGGTCATTGCTGAATACAACGATTTCTGCTTCGTAGGTACCCATGGTTAATTCAGTAGCATCGAAAGTAACAGTGACATCTTCATTCGCCCCAGCAGCAACAGTTCCCGTCATAGGATCTGCAGAAAGCCATTGGGTAATCGGTTCACCGTTCAAATAAGCCACGATATTCCAGTTGTAAGGAAGTTTAGGGTTGTCGGATAAGTGCCCCCAGCCCGGGCCTGTACGGATCCAGTCACCATTAAAATTGGCTGGTTCACAACCTGCGCCCGCCGGATGTGTTTCCCCTGATTGATAGATCAGGTAACTCACCCAGAGGTCTTCACCCGTACACAGCACAGGATCAGTAAGGGTAATCTCATTCCAGCTGGCTTCTGTCGGTGAAAAAGATTGCTCATGGAGCAGATCACCAGGGGCATAATTCAGGTCCATGCCATAAACCCTGAGTGTAAATTCATCATCCGGTAAAAAGTCATTGATATAGACCAAAACAGATGTCAGCTCCATTCCGGCAAACTGGTTCATTTCTGAAGCAGGCCATTTGGCTGCGACTTCCCATTCAACACCTGTCGAGAGAAGTCCGATTGCGCTACCGGTATTTTCATCACAATAGCTTAATGTCTCCGTATCGACTTCAGGAGCCTGGCCCCCGGCAGGAGATTGAGTCTCAGCATATTGAGCAGGAGTGATATTGGCGTATTTATTGATCAGCGGTAAAGCTTCATTTTTACCAGCGAGGTTATAAACGATTGCAAGATCATAATCCAGGTCAGCAGCACCAACGTTTGCAATATTCAGCATTTCGTCGCCTGTTTCACCTTCATAAAGGTCCTTGGTCAGTTCCAGAGGATCAACAGCGATAACCGGATCGGTTGTACCACCAAGTTGGAGGTAAGCAACGTCATCTACATAATACACCGGCACATCAGTACCCTGTGCTCCCGCAAAAAAATCAACGCCACCTAACTGGTTAGCTCCCGGACCACCGTTGGCTATTGTTGACCAAACCCATTCATGGATCAGTGTTGCATCGAGATATATCTCGGCCCAATCAGTATCCATATCAATAATATTTTCAATCAGGAACCATTGATCCTGAGGATAGGTAAAGTTCACGTCTATTCCATCTGCAGTAAGCAATGCTGTACCATCTGCATTAAAATAGATTTCAACAGCCCATTCGATTCCGGGTGCCTGGTAATGCTGCAGGTTATAATAACCGGCCATGCCTCCTGGAACATACATCATCCAGTTGACTGCAAATTTACCGGAGATCTGATCACCCAGTAAAAGAATAAGGTCAGTTGTACCATCAACCTTGAAAGATTGTGTACCGCTGTATGCCTGCTCATCAACGATAAGGGCATCTTCTGCAGAACCAGGGAGATTGCTCCAGGTCCCATACCATGTGGGGTTGACAACTGCCATATAATCACCGAGGGTATAATCTTCGATATCATCAAAAAGCAGTGGTTCAAAAATCTGTGCTACATATATATCATCGATGTAGTAGTCAGGAACATCGCTGCCCTGAGCACCTGCAAAGAAGTCGACACCACCAAGCTGGTTAACACCAGCGCCACCGGCGGCCACAGTTGACCACTGCCATTCATGGATCAGTGTTCCCTCAATGGAAGTCTCTGCCCAATCACTGTCAAGATCAATGATATGCTCAATTGTCATCCATGAATCCTGTGTATATGTGAAATTCACATCAACGCCATCGGCGGTGAGTAATGCTGTTCCATCGGCATTAAAATAAACTTCAAAAGCCCATTCTACGCCTGGCGCCTGGTAATGCTGAAAATTATAATAACCGGCCAGACCTGCTGGTACATACATCATCCAGTTCACTTCCCATAAACCGGTGGTTTTGTCACCAAGCTTGAGGATAAGGTCTGTTGAACCAACAACTTCAAATGAATTTGATCCGCTGTTAGCTTGAGCATCAGTAATCAGGGCATCTTCCGCAGAACCCGGAAGATTACTCCAGGTTTCCCACCAGGTAGGATTTTCAACGGCAATATAATCACCGACATTATAAGCCTCCAAATCATCTTCATAAACGACCTGAGTCTGTGCCAGTGAAGCATAGCCTACAACAACTAAAGAAATTAACAATAGGAAAAATCTTTTCATAGCTAAGAATTTAAAGTTAGTACTTGAATAATGGATGCAAATATATAAAATTGTAAAATCAAAATTATATTAATTCCAAATAATTCAACAGAACTTCATCATTGAAGTACTATCTTTGGGCTTCATGATTCCGGAGCAAAATAAAAACCGTTTCCTGGCCTGGACACTTTTGATCATCCTGGTTTTTGTTTGGGGAACCTCATTCATTTTAATCAAAAAAGGCCTGGAGGTATTTTCTGTTGAAGAATTGGGTTCACTCAGGGTCACACTGGCATTTTTAGTTTTGCTTCCGCTTACTTTCAACCGGTTTAAAAAGGTTCCGGGAAAGACCTGGGTCTATTTGTTTATTATTGGCATAGTTGGCAATGGATTTCCGGCATTTTTATTTGCCAAGGCGCAAACGGGTATCGACAGCAACCTGGCCGGTATGTTAAATTCAATGACCCCTTTATTTACCTTGATCATCGCAGTTTCATTTTTCCGTTTCAAGACGAGATGGTATAATGTGTCGGGTATTTTTATTGCCCTGGCGGGTGCTGTCGGACTGATCAGTATCAGTGGAGGACGTGATTTCAGTTTTAACATCCAATATGCAGTTTATGTTTTTATAGCAACGATTTGTTATGCAACTACTGTCAATATGATAAAATATTATCTGAAAGACCTTGATATTATTTCGATCACAGCCTTCAGCTTTTTTTTCGCAGGCATTCCAACGCTCTTAATCTTACTTTTCACTACCGGTTTCCTGGATACCATGATGAACCATGAGCAGGCATGGACGGGATTTGCGTATATAGCCATACTGGCCATCCTTGGTACAGCACTTGCCATGATTATTTTCAACAAAGTCATCAAGCTAAGTAATCCGGTATTCGCCGCATCTGTAACCTATATGATCCCTATTGTGGCTTTGGCCTGGGGCATCATTGATGGCGAGCAGTTCGAATGGATCTATGTCCTTTGGATCCTTCTGGTCCTTGCAGGGGTATATCTGGTAAACCGAAAATTTGAAAGAAAAAATTAAGTGTTTCCCTTTGCACCTTAAATATTTTTACTATCTTTGCACCTCCAATTTTGGAAGCATAGATAATTTACATACAGCATGTACGCAATAGTTGAAATAGCAGGACAGCAGTACAAAGTGGAGAAGGACCAGAAGATCTTTGTACACAGGCTTGAAGGAAAAGAGGGTTCAAAAGTTGAATTTGGTGAAGTTTTACTCATTGACAACAGCGGTAAAATTGTCGTTGGGGCTCCTAATATCAACGGCGCTGCCATATCAGCCAAGATCCTTGAGCACATGAAGGGTGATAAGGTCCTTGTTTTCAAAAAGAAGAGAAGAAAAGGATATCAAAAACTGAACGGGCACAGGCAATATATGACCAGGATACAGATTGAAAGTATCATTGAAAAAGGTGCCAGGCCCAGCCCAAAGGAAGAGCCTAAGGCCAAGGCAGAAGTGAAGCCTGAAGCCAAGCCAAAGGCAGCCCCCAAGGCAGCAACTAAACCTAAAGCAGCAGCTAAACCTAAGGTAGCTCCCAAGGCAGCAGCCAAGCCAAAAGCAGCAGCCAAGCCAAAAGCAGCAGCTAAACCTAAGGCAGCTCCCAAGGCAGCAGCCAAGCCAAAGGCAGCAGCCAAGCCAAAAGCAACAGCTAAACCTAAGGCAGTTCCAAAGGCAGCAGCCAAGCCAAAAGCAGCAGCTAAACCTAAGGCAGCTCCTAAGGCAGCAGCCAAACCAGCTGCCAGGAAGGCAACAAAAAAAGAAGGCGGCAAAGAAACCAAGTAAAGCATAGAATCGTTAAAATTTAAAAATATACTACCATGGCTCATAAAAAAGGTGCAGGAAGTTCACAAAACGGCCGGGAATCCGAAAGCAAACGGCTGGGTGTCAAGATTTATGGTGGACAATTTGCCAAAGCCGGCAATATCATCATTCGTCAGAGGGGAACCAAACATCATCCCGGATTGAATGTAGGCATGGGGAAAGACCATACCTTATTTGCTTTGCAAGATGGCTTTGTTGAATTCAGAAAAGTAAAGGACAACAAATCATATGTGAGCATTGTCTCAGCAGGCGAAAAGAATTAAATCAATCCATACAAGACTTTTTTTGAAAGAATCCCGGCTTTGACCGGGTTTTTTTTTACAGTTAAAGTACCTTTGCAAAAAACTACCAGGATGTTGCAAATTAATTTTATCAGGGATCATCATCAGGAAGTAATTGATCGTCTTCAGGTTAAAAATTTTGATGCCCGGGAAATTATACCTCAGATCATTAATGTCGACAACCAGCGCAGGGAAACACAAAAGCTCCTGGACGACATTTTAGCCAGGTCTAACAAAATAGCCAAAGAGATTGGCATCTTGTTTAAATCCGGGAAGCAGGAAGAAGCCAATGCTTTAAAAGCACAGACAGGAGATCTAAAGAAGGAAGGTCAGGCACTTACTGAGCAGATGAATACTTTAAAAGCTGATCTTGATGCATTGCTTGTCCAATTGCCAAACCTGCCCCACCCTTCAGTGCCCCGGGGAAATACGGAAGATGATAATGAGATCATATCAGAGGAATCTTTTGAAGTCGACTTACCTGATGGAGCCAAAACACATTGGGAACTGGCCTCTGATTACGATATTATTGATTTTGAATCAGGCAGCAAAGTGACCGGGGGAGGATTCCCATTTTATAAAGGGAAAGGTGCCCGCCTGCAAAGGGGGCTTGTCAATTTTTTCCTGGATGAAGCGCTAAAAGCGGGTTATGTAGAATTCCAGCCACCATTATTGGTTAATGAAGATTCCGCTTATGGAACGGGACAGTTGCCCGACAAAGATGGTCAGATGTACCATATTGGCATTGACAATCTATACCTTATACCCACATCTGAAGTCCCTATTACCAATATATACAGGGATGTGATCCTGAAAGTTGATGAACTGCCCATAATGAATGCAGCTTTCTCCAGTTGTTTCAGGCGAGAGGCCGGATCATACGGTAAGGATGTCAGGGGATTGAACAGGCTTCATCAATTCGATAAAGTAGAGATCGTTCAGGTTCAGCATCCCGAGAAGAGTTATGATACCCTGGAAGAGATGAAAGACCATGTTGCCACGCTCTGCAGAATGTTGGGATTACCCTTCAGAATCCTCAGGTTATGCGGTGGTGATTTAAGTTTTACTGCCGCACTTACTTATGACTTTGAAGTTTATTCGGCAGCCCAGGATAAGTGGCTGGAGGTAAGCTCTGTATCCAACTTTGAAAGCTACCAGAGCAGGCGGATGAAATTGAGGTTCAGGGATGAACATGGTAAAACACAGCTGGCACATACACTAAACGGCAGCGCGCTGGCGTTACCTAGAATAGTAGCAGCCTTACTCGAGAACAACCAAACACCGGATGGAATCAAAATTCCCGAAATCTTACATCCTTATGTTGGTTTTGAAATGATCTGATTTGTTTCATTCATTAAAAATAACCTGTTATGAACAATTATGCAAAAGCGGGTCTCTTTCTGGCTTTAGGGCTGGTTATCGCCGCCATCATCATGGCTTATAATTTCCGGGCTGCAAAGAAGCATTCCGACATGATCCATCAAACTATCCGGGTTAAAGGATTTGCTGCTAAAAGCATCACTTCTGATTTTGCCATTTGGAGTGCTAACCTCAGCGTACGAGCCAATAGCCTGAACGAGGCCTATGATAAACTCGAAAGGCATCGCAAAGTCGTAGAAGCTTACCTTGCCAAGGAAAATATTAAGCCGGAAGCGATCGATGTTTCACAGGTCAGGGTCAGCACCAATTACAAGGTCAATAATAATGGATACAGCACTAACGAGATCCTGGATTACACATTGAACCAAAGTATTTCACTTGAATCAACCCAGCTCGAACTCATCACCAATATTGCTAAAGACATCACATCGCTGATCCGGCAAGGCATCAATCTTTCTTCATACAGCCCACAGTACCTCTACACCAAAATTGAAGACCTGAAAATTGAAATGCTGGCCGAAGCGGCTAAAAATGCTAAGATGAGGGCTGAGAACCTGGCCATCAATACCGGCAGTAAGGTTGGCCCGCTCACTTATGCAAGCCAGGGAGTGTTTCAAATTACTCCGGTCCACTCATATGAAGTATCCGATTATGGTCGCTTTGACACCCAAACAATCGAAAAATCGATCAAGGCCGTTGTTACCATGGAATTTGCCATAGACTAATGAAATACAGGCTTTTATATATCGCATTTTTAATGGTTTTTATACCTGTGGTTGCACAGGCGCAGGTAAATCCTCCAACTCCACAACAGCGGAGAAATCTGCAGCAGGACAATACTGAAGAACGTCTGGCCTCTCAGTATTACCGGAATAAGGAGTACGACAAAGCAGCCGCATTGTATGAAAAGTTATATGATAAAAGCCCTACACAGTATTACTATACCTATTATTACTTCTGTCTCATCCAGCTCAGGGAATACCAAAAAGCGAACAAGCTGGTTAAAAAGCAAATCAGGAAATATCCGCAGATCATCAAATATCATGTTGACCTGGGTTATGTTTACATTCAGGCAGGTGAGGCTGTGCGTGCGGAAAAGGAATTTGAAGAAGCCTTAAAGAAACTTACGCCCAATATTGCCCAGATCAAAAACCTGGCAAATGCATTTTATGCCCGGGGCCAGATAGATTATGCCACAGAAACATACAATAAAGGCCGGAAACTGGTCAAAAATGAGTATGGTTTTCACTTTGAAATGGCAAACCTATATAAACTCAGTGGGAATTATACAGCAATGATTGATGAATACCTGGCCGAGCTCATGGAAAACCCTGAGTCTATCCAGAGTGTGCAGAATCGTCTCCAGGTAGCTGTCAATAATGACAGTGAAGGCACAGTCACCGATTATTTATGGAAATCCTTGTTACAGCTTAACCAGAAGGACCCTGAAAACCTTGAAACTGCTGAGATGCTATTGTGGTTATCCGTCCAGATCAAAGATTTTACATTTGCTTTAACCCAGGCGAAATCCCTTGACCGCCGTTACAATGAGGAAGGAGACCGGGTATTTGAGGTGGCAGAGTTATGCGTTTCCAATGCCGAATATGAAGAAGCTGTTGAGGCTTTTACATATGTCATTAACAAGGGTGAGCAATATCCTTATTATATGGAGAGTCTCACGGGCTTACTGAATGCAAGATACCTTAAGATCATTAATGATTTCACATATCAGGAAGAAGACCTCCTGGCCCTTGAGAATGATTACATCACGACTATTGAGGCCTTTGGGATGAACCGTTTTTCCATACCATTAATGAGGGATCTGGCACATTTGCAGGCCTTCTATCTCGATAAGTTGCCGGAATCCGTGGAGCTTCTCGAGCATGCCATTAAGATACCTAATGCACCTGCCAATACGATAGCGCTAAGCAAGATCGAGCTGGCTGACATCTATTTATTTTCCGGTGAAGTATGGGAAGCCACCTTGCTTTACTCCCAGGTTGACAAAGCCTTTAAAAACAACCCACTCGGTCACCTGGCAAAATACAAAAATGCCAGGCTGACCTATTATATCGGGGAGTTCGAATGGGCCAGAGCACAGCTCGATGTACTCAAAGCAGCTACATCCAAGTTGATTGCCAATGATGCCATGGAACTCTCCTTGCTTATCAGCGATAATATGGATCCTGACAGCTCCATGAATGGCCTTTTAATTTTCGCCAAAGCAGATCTCCTGTCCTATCAAAACAAGGATGACCTGGCACTGCAAACACTTGACTCCATATACCTGATCGGACTTTACCATCCCTTATTTGATGAGGTCCTCTTTAAAAAAGCGGAAATAATGATCAAAAAGGGACATTATGACGAAGCCGACAGCTTGCTGCAGAGGGTAGTCGATTACTATCCTTTTGACATCCTTGCAGATGATGCATTATTTCTTCGCGCAGAGATCCATGAACAGCAGTTCAATAACATTGAGCAGGCCATGGACCTTTACCAGGAGCTCCTGTTAAATTACCCGGGAAGTCTTTATGTTGTGGAGGCCAGGAAAAGATTCCGGAATCTAAGAAACGATAATATCTAAGTCCGGACAGCATGCAACATGTACAACCCAAAAAGAGTCTTGGCCAACATTTCCTGCGGGATGAAAACATCGCCAGGAAAATCGTTAACAGCATCCCTGAGGAAGCCACAAACATTCTTGAGATTGGCCCGGGAGAGGGAATCCTGAGCAAGTACATCTATGCTCAGGATCACTGGAATGCTTATTACATTGATACAGATAAAGAAATTGCCGACTTCCTGATCCATACTTACCCTGAAATGTCAAGCAGGATCATCGTAGGTGATTTTTTAAAATATGACATTGGTCAATTATTTGAAGATAAATACAGCCTGGTTGGCAACCTTCCGTATAATATCTCCAGTCAGATCTTCTTTAAAGCTCTTGAGCACAGAGACAAACTCGAATACATGGTCTTCATGATCCAGAAGGAAGTTGCAGAGCGTATTGCATCCCCCCCCGGCAATAAAAAGTATGGTATTCTTAGTGTCCTCTTGCAAGCCTTTTTTTCTATTGAATATTTATTCACTGTCAATGAAGGCGTGTTCTACCCCCCTCCCAGGGTGAAATCGGCGATGATCCGTCTGACGAGGAATGAAACAGCCCGGTTAAATTGCAATGAAAAGTTATTTTTTCAGGTTGTAAAAGCAGGATTCAACCAACGCAGAAAGACATTAAGAAACGCATTGAAGCCTTTGGGCAGGGATTTATCGGGACTGCCGGCCACACTTTTAGGCAAAAGGGCTGAGCAACTCCATGTGGAAGACTTTGTAATGATTGCCGGGAGCCTATAATTTCGAGAATTTCCTGGTTATCACCTGGTCCCCTGACTGAATTCTTATAAAATATATGCCTGCCGGCAAATCGCTCACATCAATCTCTATCTCATACCTTCCGGGCAGCTTTTCCTCATCTAACAATCTCCGAAACTTCCTTCCCTCAATCGAAAATAATTCAATCATCCTGTATCCTGCATCCTGTATCCTGTATCTGATTTTCGTAGCATCTGTGCAAGGGTTAGGATATATTGTTATCTCGTCGTCATTAAATAAACTAGTCTTATCAGTAATCCCTACAAATGCATTCAGGTCAAAAGTATACATGGACCTGCCATAAGTGGCGGCGATCAGTTTTCTGCCCGGATTGTGCAGTCGTAAATCAACAATGGGAACATTGGGCAATGCTGTTCCAAGCGACTGCCAGTGAAGTCCATAGTCTTGTGTCACAAAAACACCAAAATCGGTAGCAATATATAGAGTTGAATCCTGTTCAGGATCAATGATGATATCATTAACAGGCACTTCAGGCAAGTCACCGGAAATATCTGCCCAATCTGCGCCTGCATTTTCTGTCATAAAAATGTGCGACAGGTAGGAGTCATATCGGTATCCTGAGAGGCAGATAAAGGCTTTTTCAGATTCAAACGGGTCAGCGGCCACCCTGGTCACCCAGCGTACAGGCAGTCCGGCAGAGATATTTGTCCATTGTAATCCTCCGTTTTTCGTAACCCATGCATTGCCATCATCCGTACCGGCATAAATATAATCAGGGTCGGCAGCAGAAACGGCGATAGTGCTTACTGTACCATAAAATGCAAGGTTTCCTGTCCCCGGACCGTTGGAAAGGTCAGGACTGATTTGTACCCAGGAAGCTGCCCTGTTGGTACTTTTATACACATGATCAGACCCATAATACAGGATTGTGGGATCATTTGGATCAAAGACCACAGGAGCCATCCAGTTCTTCCGGTCAGAAGACCCGATACCCGTCATGCCACTAAAGAATGAAGAGCCGCCATTGCTGGATCTGAAAAAGTTGCCGTACTGGTATGATACATACACATAGTCATTATCCTGTGGATCAACAAGGACATAAAAGCCATCCCCGCCAAAAATATTGTGCCAATCATTCAGTGCCCCTGTCAATGTCCGGTTGGTTCCCATATCCTGCGCCCCACCATAAAGTCTTTCCGGGAATTGTTCATCCACCTCACAGGTATAAAACTGCATTACCGGCAGGTTTTCCAGGTGATTCCAGGAATTGCCCCCATTATTGGAAAGATATACACCACCATCATTACCAAGCACCAGGAAATCATTATCCTGGGGATGTGCAACGAGATCATGCTGATCAACATGGACCGAAGAAGAAATATTGAAGTAGCTGTTACCTCCATTTGATGATTTGTAAAGGTCCAATCCAATCGGGAATATGATATCCGGATCAGTAGGGTCAACATGGATCCTGCCAAACCACCAGCCATATGACTGGTACATTCCGGAAAGCACATCATCATTGGTCCTGGTCCAGCTATCTCCATTATCGATGGTCTTGTAGATCCCTGCAAAATAGCCGATATTGTCGGCATAGATCGCATAAAGGACATTGGGATCAGACCTGGAAATATCCAAACCTATCCTGCCAACAGCCGGTGATGGCGATGGAAGGCCATTGCTCAGTTCTATCCATGTATTCCCCCCATCCTCAGTTTTATAGATCCCACAGGATGCACCGCCGTAATTTCTTCTTTCCGGTCTTCTAACCCTTTCCCATAACGCCGCGTAGAGGATATCCGGGTTTTCAGGGTGCATTACCAGATCGATTGCTCCGGTTGAATCAGTTTTATAAAGAACTTTGTCCCAGTTTTGCCCTCCATCGCTCGTTTTGAATATCCCTCTCTCGGGATTATCAGAAAAAAGGCGGCCCATGGCTGCCACATAAACGATGTCGGGATTTTCCGGATGGATTACCACCCTGCCAATACTTCCACTTTCTTCGAGGCCAACATATTCCCATGAATTCCCTGCATCTTGCGACTTATAAATGCCAAAACCATCATAGGCAAGGGAGCCTCCCCCTGCATTAGATTCCCCGGTGCCAACGTATAGGATATCCGGATCAGATTGGGCAATCTCAACATCTCCAATGGAAAGGCTCATGGCATCTTCAAATACCGGGATCCAGGACAGGCCTGCGTTATCAGATTTAAAAATCCCCCCGGAGGCAGCACCGATGTAAATGGTGGAAACATCTGAAGGATGCATAGCCACAGCTGAAATCCTGCCTCCAAGGTTTACCGGACCTCCAAAATCCCATGTTGCTGTCTGACTTCGCAAAGCTTCATCTTTCATGCTCCTGGCCTGATAATAGCCAGCTTTGACGGCATCATAATTGATCCGATCATAAGGAAAAGCCCTTTGCATAAAAAACCAGTCATTGGGTTTTTTCTCAGGTTTACTCTCTCTTAAAGCGTCCTGGCTAAATTCAAAATATAGCAGCACGGTCAATGCAATGCTGAGCAATACGACGATAGTTTTTTTCATATTTTCTGTTTTATATCTCCCTGATGATACCACCGGTCAGCCTGAGCAGCTCTGCATGGGTATCAATCAGGTTAAAGATGGCCTGTAATCTGGAAACCGAAGCCCTCAGGTAAATTACCTGTACATCCCTGAAATTGAATGAATTGATGGCGCCAGACCTGAATTTATCGGTTGAAATTTCAAGGTTCAGTTTTGCACTTTCAACATTCACCATGGAAACTTCATAAAGCTGTCTGCGGATATTATAAAGATCATAGTTATTCTTAAGCTGATTAGACAGGTTGATCTCCATTTCAGCGATCTCCAGGTACCCGATTTCTTCTTCAATTTTAGCATTCTGAATGACCCTCTTGATATTACCGCCATTGGAAAGATTGAACCCCAGGGAGAAGTTTACATAGTAATCAAGATTATAAGAATAGCTTGTTGGACCATCCACCAGGTCCAGGCGGTTGTTATAATGATCAAACCCAGCATTCAGGTTCAGGTAAGGATACCTTGCACTTCTGGCGCTTTGAACTTCTTTCTTCAGGATCTCCTGGTTAATATACTGGTTGCGCAGGTTGCTGTTTTCTGATTTCATTTGCACCAGCAGGGAGTCGTAGTGGAAGTCCTGCTCCACCACATTAAACTGATCCGTCAGGTCATATTGGACATCTGATTCCTCTCCGAGTAACAAACGCAGGTACAAAAAAGCATTTTCAACATTGAGTTGCTGCAACAGGTAAGTCGTGCTGTCTTCAAGATAGGCATTCTTTGCCTGAAGCACATCATAAGTAACAGCAGCACCCAACTCTCTACGGTAATCGACATAATCGTACCTGTCGCGTGAGAGCTTTTTTAACTCATTCAAAGTTATCAATGTTTCTAATTGCAAAAGGGTATTGTAATAGGCCAGAATGATCCCCTGTATCGTATTTTCCACAACGATGATTGCATTTCCCTCTGAAAAAGCCTGTATTTCTGCCAGTTTCGCCTTATTGATCCTGACACCGAAACCACTGAACAGGTTCCATTTGAGGTTAACGTATGGAGAAACGTTGTTTGAATAGGCTTTACTTCTTTCACCAGGGTCAAGCTGGCTTGGAAGATTGTCAAATCTGTTGGCCTGGTTAATGCCCAATGCAATTGTCGGAAACATGCCGGCTGTACCCCAGGTATTATTGTTTTTTGCGATCTCCACAGAATTTTCAAAGATCCTGATCTGGAAGTTGTTTTCAAGTCCTGTCCTGATGGCATCGGAAAGGGAAAGCTCTTCCTGGGCTGAAATCATCAAGGGCAGTTGCAGGATTAATAATAAAGATCCTATCATTGATAAGCTGTACTGCATTTTCTTCATTAATACAATCATTACTCAACCTTTTTTTGACGGTGGATGATAGCTGGTTCAAGTTCTTCCCTGCTTTTTTTCGTTCCGGTCCATAACCAATGTAAGTATACCCTCAGATCGCTCAAAACTAAAATTATGACTGGAAATAGCACCAGGATAAAACCAGTTCCGATCATGACCCCATAGGCCAATGCAATGGCCATTGGAATGAGAAATTGTGCCTGGAAACTGTTTTCCAATATGATCGGGTACAGGCCCAGGACAGTTGTGATAGTCGTGAGCATGATGGCTCTGAACCTGGAGATACCAGCTTCATATACGGCCTCTTCAACTTTTTTACCTTCCTTCAACAGGCTATTATATTTTGACAGGAACACTACCGCATCGTTGATGATCACCCCGGTTAAGGCAACCATTCCCCAGGCACTAAGCATGGATACGGATACGCCTTCAATACCATGGCCCCACATCGCACCCAGCCATCCAAGGGGGATCATCATCAGGATAATTGTACCTTGTGAGAGGGATTTAAAATGGATCATGATCAAGAGGACAATAATGATAAAACTTATGCTAAAATATTTCCCCAGCTCAGCTGAGGCTTCTTCACTTGATCTTTGTTGTCCCTGGAACTCAACACTGACCCCGGGGAATTTTGCATTTAATTGAGAAATAATATCCTTTCTGATTTGATCCAGGATAGGGGGTACAGATTCAAACTGATCAATCAGGTCGGCTTCCACTCTTACTTCACGTGAGCCGTTGAAGCGTTTAATGTTAACGGGGCCTCTGCTGATTGCATAGTCTGCCAGTTCTGCCAACGGGTATTCTCCCATCCTCGTTTTTATCTTCATCGACTCCATTTGTCCCAGGTTGTTGCGATCCTGTTTGGGATACCTGACCCATACACGAACCTCATCTTTTCCAATTTGCAAACGTTGTGCCTGGCCACCAAAAAAACCTTGACGTACCTGCCGTGAAATATCATCATGGTTTAATCCCAGAAAATACGCTTTTGGTTTTAGCTGCAATTGTACTTCTCTTTTTCCAATAGCATTGTTATCGGTTATATCTTTCAGGGCTTGAATTTTCATCATTTCCTGCATTAAGTACAGCTTAGCTTCCTGAAGCTCCTCCAGGTTTTTCCCAAGCAAGCTGATCGACACCGGGGATCCCCAGCGGTTGATGCCTCCTATAGTAAATTTATCTGCTTCAGGTACTGGCCCAATTTTATCTGTTACCCGTTGCACAATTTCAAAACTGGAGACAGGTGCGTCTTCAAGATTCCTGACAAGAACAAAGATATTACCGGCATGTGCACCGTTTTCCTGTCCGTTAAAAGCAGCACCAACATTTAAAAAGGTGTAATCGACGTAATTCACCGTATCCTCAAATTCTTCCATTATTTCATCATTCACTTCCCATATAGCATTTTCAAAGCGCTTCAGATACTCCAGGGTTCGTTTCTCTCCACTACCGGGAGTAAAGGCTACATTCACATTAAAGAAGTCAAATTGGATAGCCGGGAAAAAAGTTGACTTGATCAATCCCCCACTGAAAAGACCAGCTGTGATCATGATCAGTGCAACAGGTGTAATAAGCGCCACATATTTCCATTTCAAGACGAATCTCAGGAAACGGCCATAAATAGTATGACGCATGTAATTAACAGCAGCATCCAGTTTGCCCCGAACCCTTGTGCTGATGTTTCTTTTCTTGCTTTTTTTCATGATCATCGGGCTGGCAAGGTGAGCTGGCAAGACGAAAAAAGCTTCAAGCAAAGATATAGCCAGGCTGAAAATCACAACAAAAGCCACATCCGACATCATCTCCATATGCCCTTCTTTGATGAACATCAATGGGATAAAGGCAATCATGGTAGTAGTCACGGATGTAGTTACTGCCGGTAAAACTTCCATAGTGCCCTCAATAGCTGCTCTTTTCGGGCTTTTCCCATTTTCGAAATGGGTATAAATATTTTCGGCAATTACAATACCATCATCTACCAGGATACCGATAACCAGCAACATTCCAAATAAAGAAAACATATTGATGGTTACCCCGCTGATCGAAGCGATGATGAACATTCCCAGAAAGGAAGCAGGAATTCCCCATGCCACCCAGAATGATAATCTGATGCTGAGAAACAGGCCAAGGGCGATCAAGACCAATGTAAGACCAATTGCACCATTCTCATACAAGAGTCGCAGCCTGGCACTTAACATATCTCTAAAGTTGTAGGTAATTTCCAGGTTTACATTTTCATGTGTTCTGTTGAATTTTTCAGTATAGTCTGTCAGGAAATCGGAGATGATATCCAGGTCTTCATTGCCCAGTTTAAATACCTGGATAAAGATCACTTCATCACCATTCATGTACCCTTTGAATGCAACGTCTGCGAATTTCATTTTCACTTCGGCCACATCCCTGATGCGAAGCTTGCTGCCATCTGTATCGGCACGTAGAATGATATCCCCTATTCCATCGGGATCATAAGTCCTGGCCCTTGACCTGATCAGGATCTCTTCCTTATCCGAGCGGATCATGCCTGCGGAAATATCCCTGTTGTTCATGCTGACAGCCATGGAGATCTCATCAAAGGTCAGGTTATGTCTTAAGAGATCTTCTTCTGTAACTTCTATAGAAATTTCGAGATCAGGGAAGCCATTGATGGTAATCTGTGACATCTTCCCTGAATTATAGAGATCGTCTTCAATCTCATCAGCGTATTTTTTCAGGGTGAGCAGATCCACGTCTCCGGTCAATCCCATAAAGACCGCATTCGTGACAGGTCTTTGCTTAAATACTATGGGTTTTTCAGCATCGACAGGAAAAGAGGCAATCCCATCAACGGAATTTTTCACTTCCTGCAGTGTTTCATCAATATTGTACTCGCCGGTAGTAGTTATTCGCACTGTGGCAAAGTTTTCCGATGATGTCGAATTGATCTCTTTTATTCCGATCAGGCCCCTGACGGCTTCTTCAATACGCATGGTCACTCCTTCTTCCATCTCCTTGGGAGAGGCACCCGGATAAACGACACTGACAACAATATCCCTGGCAGTCCGATCCGGAAAAAAGGACTTCTTCATGGTCATCAACCCATAAATCCCGCCAAACAAAAGAATGACGATAATAATATTGGCATAGAACTGATAATTGACAAATGTGGTAATTAACCTTCTGATCATGGGATGATTTATTTAAATTGACACCTCAACCTTGATTCCTTCTGTGGCTCCGGCCAGCGGTTCTGTCACTAAAATCGCACCTCGATCCAATCCGTCAAAGATGAGTGTTTCCCGGTTCACCTTGATGACATTTATGGTCATTTTTCTCAGCATCCCATCCCTTACAACAAACACCTCATTGGCATTGAAAACAGCCCGTCTCGGAATCTCCATGGCTTTATCAATGATTTTTCCATTGAAAAAGGCTTTGAGGTATTGGCCTTCATACAAAGGCTGATTGGCTGTTGAGATCACCTTTACAAAAACGCTGACTGATTGTGTAGCCGGGTCAACAAAATCGGCAACCCTGTTTACAGAACCTTTCCATTCCATGCCGCCATCTTCCGCAACTATCTGAACCAGCTGGTTGACCTTTATCCAGGGTATGTCTTTCACCTCAACAGGTACTTCCAACTCCAGTCTTTCGGTGCTGATGATCCTGGCGATCCGGCTGCCCGGGTTGGCAATGGATCCGACTTCCAGCATCACTTCAGTAAAAGTTCCATTGAATTGTGCATAAATCCAGTGTTTGTAAAGCTTAATCTCTATACTTTTAATGGTATAATAGTCATTCAAGATGTTCCTGGACGCCAGGAATATACGGACCTTCTCTGAATCAATTTTTGGTAAATCAGGTAAGGGTTCATTGATATCGATCTCATCAAAAAACTGTTTGACCAGGGGATATTCATCCGGAAAATCGAATTTGAAATCCGGCAGGATATTGGCGATACCATTCAGGAACCTGCTTTTGGCAGCCTTCAGGTTATAATCCATTTCTTTATCATAGATACGGACCAGTAAGTCACCTTTTTTAAAACGTTGTCCTTTCTTTAAGGCTATTCCACCTTGCAGGATCTCACCCTGTACTTCGGAAATTACGTCTACATAACGCATGGATCCTAATCTGCCTGTAGCCATAACTATTGAGTTAATATCGCTATAGCTGACTTTTGCAGCCTGCACCTTCCTGGTTATTTCTGTGAATTCTTGTTGTACCGGATCTTCCTTTAAGCCTGAGAGGTACCATGTAAGCAGGAAAGAACCTCCAAGAATGACAATAATCAGCACAACAATGATGATTTTTCTCATAATTTATAGAATTTGACTAAATATGTGAGGCAAAAATAACACTAAATACAATTAGGCAATTATATACAGGCTGCTTTTATTATCAAATTATTTATGCAAAAATTTTGGGATATTTAAATTTGTCCTACTTTTACATCCGACTAAACTACCCGGCTTATCATGAAAATGAACCTGAACAAAGGACTAAATTTAATGATCATCATATTCCTGTCAGGGTTGATTTTATCCTGTAAGGAGCAAGCTCCCGAGCCTGTAAAAAAGCAGGAACCGGTCGTTGTGAAGAAGGTCAAACCAAGTATTGATAGCAGCAGGAAAAAAGAAATTACCAGTCCGCTTCCTCTCAAAGAGCCTGAGCCTAAGACCTATGTGGTCAAATCCGGAGAATGGCTCTGGGATATTGCACGCAAGGAATATGGCACCCCAATTGGCTGGTTCCGTATTTACGAAGCCAACCGGCACAAGATCCGTAACCCGGAGCTAATTTATCCCGGACAATCATTTATTATTCCCGACTTTAAACGCAAATAAATAACCCAATCAAAGTTCAAGGTTCAATGGACCATGTACCGTGTACCATGTGATATCAGAAATAATTGGAACGTGGTGCTTTGATTATTGATTTGGCCTCACAAGCATATTCATGCTTCGATTTCCTTCAGGACATGTAAGCAGCCCCTCGACTTCGCTCGGGGTGACATTTTTGGTCGTATCGTATACTTGTGGTCTCGGCTCCGCTCGACCAAAAAAACCATACAAATTAGCCCGTACCGAGCGGAGTCGAGGTACGCAACGACAAGAAAATGGACAATTGTCACCCCGAGCGAAGCCGAGGGGTAAATAGATATTTTACCTGGCAACCACAAACTTTTTCCTGGCGATGGTTCCTTTTTCACCCCTCATAACCGCTATATATATCCCTTGCGGGTATGAAGAAACATTGACCGTTATCTCCTGCTGTCCATCCGGTACCATTAATTCCTCCACTTTCCTGCCAAATAAATCGTAAATCGCTATTGACAGTTGACAGTTGACAATTGACCCACCTTCGCTGAAGCTCCGGCGGACAAGCAATCGACAATTTATATGGTTTGATGCCGGATTTGGGTAGATTACCATTTTATCAACTCTTCTATGACAGATTTGATAATCTCTAATTCCAACGGTTGGATCACAACCAGGAGTGTCACATCCAACACTGTCCAACTTAAGCAACCAAATATCCTGCCTGCCGGTATCAGGAGGCAATGGATACATATATCCACTAGAAATAAACCCATTATCATAAGTAGGTTTAATATCCATTAATCGATTCTC
>JAUXCL010000234.1 GCA_030618905.1 Bacteroidales bacterium
ATAAAATTGAATTTCCTGACAAGATGGTTGATAAACCCCAGAATGATAAAGGCCAGGGCAATGGCGTGCATGACCAGGGTTGCCCATTGCCAGTGATGCGTATAAGGTGTAAAGAAATACTCCAGCACCTTGAAATAATAAGAGAGATTGCTTATAAAGGTGCTCCAAAGAGGTTCAGCACCAAAGATGCCCATGTAGGACATTCCATCTGCCACGGGAATCTGAAAGATTAGCCTGTTCAGTAATATATTAACTCCAAAAGCCAGCGATACGACAATCAGGCCTTCCATAATCTTGCGTTTCAATGCTGATTTTTCCTGCATCACATAGTACCTATGGGCCAACACTAATGAATGGCAAAGTACCGCCAGCGGGAAAACGACACCAATGCTTCGGATGGATACCAGATAACCGGACAGCAAGCCCAATGCAATGATAAAAAGATAATTTCGTTTCCTGGTGTTCAGGTAAAGGTAAGTGGCAAGCAACAGGAAAAATGTAAATGGCAGATCGGACATGATCTCCAGTTTGAACATCAGGGTCCAGGGATTGAACAGGATCAACATAGTCAGAAAAAAGGCAATCATATCAGGGAAATATTTCCTGAAAAAAGCTACCATGAGTATACCTGACAGGAATAAGAATAAGGTGATCAATAAGGTAAAAGCTTTGATACTGTTACCAAAAAGCAAATAAACCGGACTCAGTAAAATTGGAAAGCCAATAGGATATGCAGGTGGTCCCAGGACAGGATAATCACTGTTATAATAATAAAAAGTTTGGGATTGCGGATTCCCATCTGTAATGTTTTTAGCTTGCATGATATACATGGCAAAGTCACCACCCCAGTCATGGCTGTCTTTCACATTTACAAAAAACAGGATAGTTCCAAATACTGCTATCAGCAAATAAACACCATACTTATGTATTAAGTCCTTTGTACACATACCGGAATTAAAAATACTGATTTCCTGTTTAACCACCTATTCAGGAATTCCATATTATTAGAAATTATATTCAATAAAGTCCCGAAACGCAAATATTTATTGGGGTTTCAGAATAATTATCAACATGAAAATCTTAATAAATAATGCAATAATGATGTCTTGGATAACGTTGATTCATTAATTTTGCCAAAAATCGTTGTGATGTCTGATAAATATACAGAAGAGAGTATCCGGTCGCTGGATTGGAAGGAACATATTCGGATGAGGCCGGGCATGTATATTGGAAAGCTGGGTGATGGAGCCTCCCAGGATGACGGTATTTATGTGTTGGTCAAAGAGATCATCGACAATTCTATCGATGAATTTGTGATGGGCCATGGGAAGATCATTGATGTGAGTATTGAAGAAAAGACTGTGACCATACGTGACTACGGACGGGGAATGCCATTGGGCAAATTGATCGACTGTGTATCTAAAATCAATACCGGGGCAAAATATGATTCTAAAGTCTTCAAGAAAACAGTGGGGCTGAATGGTGTAGGCTCCAAAGCTGTCAATGCATTAAGCGCATATTTTAAAGTACAATCCATCCGTGAAGGCAAAACAAAAACTGTAGTTTATGAGCGTGGAGAGCTGATTACTGATGAACGCGTTAAGAAAGAACCGGAGCTGGATACCGGCACAGTTGTCACATTTATTCCGGATAATGAATTGTTCGGCAATTTCCATTATATCCGCGAATACGTAGATAAGTTACTCTGGAATTATGTATTCCTGAACAATGGCCTTACGATCCGTTTCAATGGTGAACGATTCTATGCAAAGAATGGCTTGCTTGATCTATTGCAAAGGAATATCAACGGGAATGGAGTTCTTTATCCCATTACCCACATCAAAGAAGCCGATTTTGAGTGTGCCTTCACCCACAGCTCCAAGCTTTATGGTGAAGATTACTATGCCTTCGTGAATGGTCAGCATACCACGCAAGGGGGAACCCATTTAGCATCTTTCAGGGAAGCCATCGTCAGGACGATAAGGGAATTTTACAATAAGGATTTTGAGACCAGTGATGTCAGGGCCTCTATCATTGCCGCCCTGAGTATAAAAATACAGGAACCTGTTTTTGAATCGCAGACCAAGACCAAGTTAGGTTCACAGCTCATTGAGCCCGATGGCATGACCATCAGGAATTATGTGAATGATATTGTCAAAAGGAACCTTGACAATTACCTGCACAAGAATCCGGAAACAGCGGAAGCCCTTTATCGTAAGATATTACAATCTGAAAAAGAAAGAAAAGAGCTAGCCGGGATCAAGAAACTTGCCCGCGAGAGTGTTAAAAAGGCCAGTTTGCATAACAAGAAGCTCCGCGACTGCCGGGTCCATTACAACAGCAATCATGAGAACCGCCTTGATTCCTCCATATTTATCACAGAGGGTGACTCAGCCAGTGGCTCCATCACCAAAGCCCGTGATGTGTCCACACAGGCCGTTTTCAGTCTCAAGGGAAAACCCCTGAATTGTTTCGGGTTGAGTAAAAAGATTGTTTACCAGAATGAAGAATTCAATCTGCTACAGGCGGCTTTAAATATTGATGAAGGCCTTGAGAACCTCAGGTATAATAACATTGTGATTGCTACCGATGCCGATGTGGATGGTATGCACATCCGATTGCTGTTGCTTACTTTTTTCTTGCAGTTTTATCCTGATCTGGTGAAGAAAGGGCATCTGTATATCCTTCAGACGCCATTGTTCAGGGTAAGGAACAAAAAGCAAACTATTTATTGTTATTCTGTGGAAGAGAAAGATAAAGCATTGAAGAAACTTGGTGCCAGTTCAGAAACTACCAGGTTTAAAGGACTGGGAGAGATCTCCCCCGGTGAATTCAAAAACTTTATCGGCAATTCCATCCGGCTGGATCCGGTGATCCTGCAACGTGAATCATCCATCAAAGATATTTTAACTTTTTATATGGGCAAAAACACACCCGACCGCCAGATTTTCATCATCGATAACCTCAGGGTTGAGGAAGATGTGTTGGAAAAGATACAAGTTGCATAATAGTGGTTAGTGCCCTTCGGCGGAGTTTATACTGAGCAACGTCGAAGTGCTCAGGATGACAATATTAGTGGTTAGTGGGGATTCTAATGTTTTACGGTCTTAAATGCTCTTCCGAGGTTTTCTATAATATCTCCGGCAATCATTGATTCAATTCCGAATTTTCTGGCTGCATGATCACCGGCAACACCATGCAAATAAACGCCCATAACGGCGGATTCTTTGGGACTGTAACCCTGAGCCATCAGCCCAAGGATAATACCGGTCAGCACATCTCCACTACCGGCAACAGCCATGCCGGGATTTCCAGTGGTATTAAAGTAGCAGGTACCATCCGGAC
>JAUXCL010000183.1 GCA_030618905.1 Bacteroidales bacterium
ATGAATTAACGAGTTATTGATAGCGCCCTGTAGGGGCGCGATAAAAAGAATCCGGTTCCTGCTCAGGTTCCATGCCTGCCTGCCGGCTTCGGTACTACTCAACAGAGTACACCATCTCCCCGCCAACAAACGTCATCAGCACCTTCGTGTCAGGAATCTTCTGCTCCGGTATTATCATGATATCCTGATCCAGGATGACGAAATCTGCGTATTTTCCGGGTTCAAGGCTGCCTTTTTCATTTTCCTCAAAATTGCCTTTGGCAGCCCAGATGGTCATGGATTGCAGGGTTTCTTCCCTGCTCAGGGCGTTTTCCATCTGAAATCCTTCTTCCGGATAACCCTGAAGGTCTTTCCTTGTCACCGATGCATAGAATGTATATATGGGATTGATGTTTTCAATAGGGAAATCCGTACCATTGGGTAACCATCCATTGGTATTCAACAACTGTTTGTAAGCATAAGCCCCTTTAAGCCTTTCTGATCCTACTCTTTCATCAGCCCAATACATGTCAGAGGTGGCATGCGTGGCTTGTATTGAAGGGATGATGGAGTAATCAGCGTATTTTTGAAAATCATCAGGGTGAACAATCTGTGAATGCTCGATCCGCCAGCGCCGGTCATTAGGCCCTTTCAGATACTCAGCATACAGATTAAGGACCATCCTTACTGCCGAATCACCTATCGCGTGGGTACTTACCTGAAAACCACGCTGAATCGCCAAATCGCAAATGTTACGGTAATAATCCATATCATACATTATCAGTCCACTATTGCCCGGATCATCGCTATAGGGCTCCAGCAAACAAGCTCCCCTGGATCCAAGCGCCCCGTCAGCATATAGTTTAAAACCATTTACATGAAGTCTGTCCGTCCTGTAAATGCCTTCTCTAATAAAAGCATCATAGTTTTGTTTGCCGGGACTGATCCAGCAGTTCATCCTCATCTTCAACAGATTATCTTTATGCAATGAATCTATTACTTCAATCACTTCAATATCCAGGCCGGCATCAACAACACTTGTAAGCCCAAGAGCAAAACAGTTCTTTTCGGCGATCAGCAAGGCTTCTTTTTGCATTTGGATATCGGCAGCCGGAATGCAGGCTGTAACAGGATTGATTGCGTTATCAATCAAAATACCGGTAGGTTCCCCATTCTTAACCTTAACTTCGCCACCCTGTATTTTTGTATCTGCAGTAATACCGGCTCTTTTCATTGCTTCGCTGTTGACCAGGACTGCATGACCATCGATCCGGGTAAGGATCACCGGTGTATTAGGAAAAAGCTCATCAAGTCTGTCTTTAGCAGGAAATGATTTAAGCTCCCAATCGTTTTGATCCCATCCCCTACCCTCAAGCCACCCTGATGGATGAGCCACATGATGCTTGAGTAAGATATCCAGGATTTCTTCGAAAGATCCGGTACCCGTAAGATCAGCTTTTTTGATTTTGGTGATGCCATAACTGTAGAAGTGACAATGGGCATCAATGAATCCGGGGAATAATGGTTTCCCTTTGCAATCAATGATTTCAGTCACCTGATACTGATCCAGGATGGCTTTATCGCTACCGATGGCCAGGATCAAGCCATCTTTAATTGCCATTGCTTCATGAATAGTTAACCCTTCATCAACAGAGTAGATCCGGGCATTGTGAACAATAAGGTCTGCTTGTCTGTTCATGGTATTACACGACATCATGAATGTAATAATTGATAATAAAATGATGTAAATATTTCTCATTGGTAAGCATGCTTGTGTATATACAAATGTACGATTTTCAATCGCTGAGGAAAAATATTTTTCAATTAGGCCATTTATCAATTGATTTTTATAAATTTGTTTCTCGATAATCAACCTGAATAACATGAAAAACTCAAGCATTAAACCAAGATTAGTCTTTATTGTCACGGTCATTCTTTTCGGTGCCTTTATGCGTTTGATTCCTCACTGGCCAAACTTTACCCCCATTGCTGCCATGGCACTTTTTGGAGGGGCATATCTTGGAAGAAGGTTTCTGGCATACGCCATTCCAATTTTAGCTTTGCTGCTCAGCGACATGATCATCGGTTTTCATGACTCCATGCTTGCTGTGTATATGGCATTTGCGATCACCGTGACTATAGGCTTGCTTATCAGCCAAAAGGTCAGTGCCGGGAAAGTGTTGTTGGCCTCGGTAAGTTCTTCTGTTATCTTCTTTATGGTCACCAACTTTGCGGCCTGGATGGGGAACCCCATTTATCCACAGAACTTTATAGGTCTGGCGGAAGCATATGTTGCCGGACTGGTATTCTTTAATGATGGCTCCTATGGCATCTCTTTCTTTATGAATGAGTTATTGGGAGGATTATTTTACAATACCATATTCTTCGGAGCCTTCTATTTTGCCAGATTAAGGTTTCCTGTGCTGGCAAAAGCCTGATCAGGCATTATTCAATTCGTTTTTCATCCTTTTCCTTTCAGCAAAATATGAAAATAATCAGTATTTTTGCACAAAAGCCTTGCCATGAGAATCGTTTTCTTTAAACGGCCACAACCAAAGCAATTTGATTATAAACCCCTCTACTATGATGAGCAAAAAGAGGAGATGGAGAAGAGAATGCAAAGGATCAGACAGGCTGGAGAAGAAAGGAGCGATGAAGATATTAAACATGACCTGAAGTATGAAATTGAACGTAATTGGCGGAGAAAAAAACAAGGTGGCCTTCAAAAGGTGAATACAATCCGCTTCCTGGTTTATTTTGCCTTCGCCCTGTTAATGATATACTTCATTTTTTTCACTGATTTTATCAATAAGTTTTTATCCTATTTTGTGAAATGAAATCTGATATTATCCGTCTGCTACCGGATGCTGTCGCTAATCAGATTGCAGCCGGTGAGGTTATTCAACGCCCCGCATCAGCACTTAAAGAGTTGCTTGAAAATGCTATTGACGCCGGTGCGACGGATATCAAAATTTGGGTTAAAGATGCTGGAAAAACACTCATACAGGTTTCTGATAACGGTTGCGGGATGTCGGCTAATGATGCAAAATTGAGCTTTGAAAGGCATGCCACCTCCAAAATTCATGAAGCCAAAGACTTGTTTGCCATCCGTACCCTTGGTTTCCGGGGAGAAGCATTAGCTTCTATCGCGGCCATTGCACAGGTGGAATTGAAAACAAAAAGGATCAGGGATGAGTTGGGGACTGCCATAAATATTGAAGGATCAAAGATAAAGGAACAATCAGAAGTCAGCTGTCCTGATGGCAGCAATATAGCCGTGAAAAACCTGTTTTTCAATGTGCCGGCCAGGAGAAATTTCTTAAAATCTGATTCAGCAGAGCTACGCCATATCCTTGAGGAATTTAACCGTGTTGCCCTGGTCAACCCAAAAATATCCTTCACCCTTCAGCACAATGCAAAAATATTGTTCCAGTTGAAGGGCGTATCATTGAAAGAAAGGCTCATTGCAATTTTTGGTTCTTTATACAAGGAAAGATTAATCCCGGTCGAACATAAAACCAGGGAAGTCTCTATCTCAGGTTTTATTGGCAAGCCTGAATTTGCGAAGAGGACCAAGGGAGAACAATACTTTTTTGCCAATGGGCGATTCATCAAGCACGCTTATCTACATCATTCTGTAGATAATGCTTTCCAGGAACTTTTGCCAAAAGATACTTATCCTTCATATTTTATCTTCCTGGATTTGGATCCAAAAACCATTGATATAAATATCCACCCCACAAAAACAGAAGTCAATTTTCAGAATAACCAGATCATTTATGTGACTTTACGTGCTGCGATAAAGCAATCACTGGGAAAATCTAACATCACCCCTTCCATTGATTTTGAATCAGAACAAAGCCTTGATTTGAATCCCCCAAAGCAGGGAGAGCCCATCAAAAATCCTTTCTACCGTGAAGAATCTGATTTTAACCCCTTCGATAATGACCGGTATGCTTCATTCAGTAAGGATAGAAAACAACAGAAGACCAAACTGGATAATTGGGAACGGCTATATGAAGTCCCATGGCCTGGCGAAAACGATGAAAATGCAGCTCAGCAAAAATTGAGTGAAATCAGCGGGGAACCATCGGAAGAATCTGGACCTAAGATCATCTGCCAGGTTAATAATCGATTTATCTTAACCAGGGCCAATGAGGGATTGATGATAATTAACCAGCAAAAAGCCCATGAAAGAATTTTATATGAGCGTTATATCGAAATTCTGAACAACAGGCAATCGATCTCCCAACAGGAACTTTTCCCACAAAATGTTACATTTGCTCCCTCTGATGCAGAGATCATCAAAGAAATCAAAGATGATCTGAAAATATTAGGGTTCGAAATAAACCATTTGGGCAAAAATACGTTCATTGTTAATGGCACTCCATCTGAAATTCCCAGCAGGGATGTCCAGGAATTGCTGGAGAACATGCTTGAGAATTATAAGCGTAACCTGGTGATCCTGAACCTGGACAGCACCATCAACCTGGCCAGGTCAATGGCTTTTAATATGGCTGTCAGAACTGGAAAAGCCCTTCGTTATGAGGAAATGGAAAAGTTGATTGATGAATTGTTTTCATGCAATGTACATAATGTCTCACCCAGTGGGAAGAGAATCATTGCCATGATCACAATTGAGGAAATAGATAAAATGTTTAAATAAGTTTATGCACTGATGCAACAATTCAGACCGAGAGGATTTCGCATATTACCCCCTGTAGTAAAAAACCTGCTGATCATCAATGGCTTGTTTTTTTTGGCAACCGTTGCCTTCAGCAGCTTTATTGATCTGGCCGATATTCTTGGCCTGCACTATTTCGGTGCGGAAAAATTCAAACCATACCAGGTCATCACTTACATGTTTATGCATGGCAGCATCTCCCACATATTATTCAATATGTTTGCCCTGTGGATGTTCGGCTATGTCCTGGAAAACGTTTGGGGGCCTAAGCGATTCCTCATCTATTACCTGATTACAGGTATTGGTGCATCATTTATACATTACCTGGTATTTTATTTTGTAGAAGCCAGGCCTGTTATGGGTGCCGTCGACCAGTTCCTGGCCATGCCAAGTATTGATGGCCTGCGCGGAATCCTTGACAACCCTGATATATTCAGG
>JAUXCL010000168.1 GCA_030618905.1 Bacteroidales bacterium
CGGCCCGGGAAGGACTGCAGATGGGAGAGGTGGCGTATGCCTGTGTAAATCGGATACCGCTTTCAGCCAGTTTATCGATATGGGGAGTCCTGACATCGTAAGCCAGGCCGGTGCAGCACATGTCGGCATAGCCCAGGTCATCAACCACGATCAGCAGGATATTTGGTTCCCGTTCTTTTCTGAAAAGAAGGCCTGCTATGATCACGAGCATGATCAGGAAAAATATCTTTGTTGACAGCTTTACATTGCCCATTCTGAATTTCGCATTTTTCATGTCAAATTTAACCAATAACCAACAACATATAATTTACAATTTACAATTTACAACTTATAACCTATAACTTATAACCTATAACTCAATTTATTTGTATTACAGCCTGAAATTTAGTATATTTACTTCTTTATCAAGCCGTTATTAACCTTGGACGCACTGCGTTATGAACAGGTTTATAAAAATACTTATTGCCGTAGCGATCCTTTGTTCATTGCCCACAATTATCTATGCACAGAAAAAGCCTCAATTAAATATTATTGGTCGGATTACATCAGAACAAGGCCTCTTGACTGACGGGATTAAATACACCATGAAAGATTCCAGGGGGTTTATGTGGTTTTCGTCTGATCTGGGATTCTACAGATGGGATGGTTATGAAGCAAAGATCTTCCCTGAGTATATGACTGACACGAATGTCAATTCTGCCTACCGATATTGCAGGTCTATCCTGGAAGATAAAAAGGGTTTTTTTTTAATTGGCACACTGAAAAACGGGCTGGTGAAACTGGACCGCGAAACTGATAAGTATGTACGCTATATGCATGATCCGGATGATCCGAACAGCCTTGGAGGCGATGGCATACATGTTTTGATGGAAGATGAAGAGGGGTTGATATGGATTGGAACCTTTGTGGAAGGCCTCTCTTGCTTTGATCCTGAAACAGCAATGTTCAAAAACTACAAAATTAAGAAAGGAGATACTTACCCCTGGGATAGCAATTGCATCAGAAGCTTGTGTAAAGACTCCCGTGGTATTTTTTGGGTTGGCACCAGTAACGGGCTATTTCAGTTTAATGAAATTGAGGAAAGTTTCTCTCCAATTCAAACAGATCCAGAAATACCAGAATATCTTAAGGTTTTTGAATGCTCCCTGGAAGACCGGAATGGTGATATGTGGTTTGGCACCCATTGGGGCATTTTTAAATATTGCTGGAAATCAGGGGAATGGGAGCATATTGAAACCAATAACCCGGATAAACCGGAATCAAATGCAGATGCCAACATCACATGTATGGTGGAGTTTTACAACGCGGTAAAACACCAAATATGGATAGGGACCAATGCAGGATTGAAAGTCTATGATATAAAATCAAGGGTACTTTACCATCTTACACCCAAAAACGGTTACCCCGAAATTACCAATGCAGGATTCGTACAATATCTCTATCTTGATGACAATGATATTTTATGGACTAGTCTTGGAGGACTCCAATTGATTGACCTGAATGATAATCCTTTTCATATCTATAAAATAAAGACTTTCCCAGATTCTCTTGGTGATACCCCGGCAACTTGCTTTTTTCAGGATGAAGATGGACATATTTTTATCGGAACCTATGGCGATGGTTTATACGAATTTGATGAAAACCTGAATTTCATTGACAATTTCAAACCCTGCACCTGGGATCCGGAAAAGTCAGATTCGACTTACAATAATGAAATCAGACAAATATATGAAGATAAGGACAATCGCATATGGATTAGAACAGGACCTACAGGTCTTTGTATTTTCGAAAAGGAATCGGGGGAATTTTTTCCGGTGGATGTGAATGTTGGCTCCTATGTACCAGGACCGATACTGATGGACCCATATGGTATTGTGTGGCTTGGTGCCCACGATGGTTTGTACAAATGTGAAGTAACAGGTCATCATTCAATTGACTACGAACTGTATGATAATCCGACCGTACCCAAAGCACCCATCGACCAAATATTATATGATACAAAAGATCGGTTGTGGGTCGTTACCAGGGACCGTGGCGTGCTTTGCCTGACGCCCGAAAACCGGGATTCCATGAAATTCAAGAGTTATCTGCATGAAGGTTATCGCCACCGGTTTACAGTTGAGTACAATACACGGTCAATGATAGAGGATGATTCGGGAGGGATGTGGTTCAGGTCACAAAAAGCGCTGTTCAAATATGATCCTGATCTGGACAGCATTGTACCCAACAACCGTTATAACGAAAGCTATCAGGATGAAATCCACAGTTTTACAAGAGATAAAAATGGAATTTTCTGGTTTGTTTCACGTGGTGGATTGTTGCAATTCAATCCACAGGATACAGTGCATGGTAGAATCAGGATCATAGATGCCAGAAGCGGGGTCCCGTTTAATTTTGTTGAAAGAAGATCGTTTTTTAAGGACCGGCGAGGATACCTGTATCAAGGGGGATCAATGGCAACGTCTACCGGATTTTTCCGCTTTCATCCGGATAGCGTTCGGGGGCCTAATAAAACAATTCCTCCCATTGTGCTTACAAACTTCAGTGTTAAGAATCAACCATTTCCGCTGGATAGCAATATCACCTATAAAAAGCATATCAAATTAGACTACAACCAGAATTTTTTCTCCTTTGACTTTTCAGCATTGAACTATATCGGCCCGGATATCAATCAGTATGCTTATATGCTGGAAGGAGTTGATGAAGAGTGGGTTTATTCTGGCAACAGAAGATTTGCCAATTATACAGGAATTTCTCCAGGGTCCTATATTTTTCGTGTAAAAGGCTCCAATAACGATGGCTACTGGAATGAGAAAGGCGCTTCGGTACGCCTCACCATCAAACCCCCTCCCTGGAAAACCTGGTGGGCTTATACATTTTATGGAATAGCGCTTGGCGCTTTGCTCTTAGCCCTTCGCCTTTATGACCTGAAGCGTCAGCGCCTCAAACAAGCCCTTGAACTGGAACAGGTAGAAGCGGATAAACTGAAAGAACTTGACAGCATGAAGTCACGGTTCTTTGCCAACATCTCACATGAGTTCCGTACCCCCCTGACACTGATACTGGGGCCCCTGGAAAAACTTCTTACCAAAACCGATGACAAGGATTGCGTGAAAGACCTGAACATGATGCAAAGGAATGCGAGGCGGCTGCAACGCCTTATCAACCAGTTGCTGAACCTGTCAAAGCTGGAGGCTGGAGAGATGAAGCTGATCGCCGGGGAAAGAAATATCGTGAGCCTTGTCAGGGGGTATGTCCACTCCTTTGAATCCCTGGCCAAGCAGAAAAATATCAAACTGAAATTTGCTTCCGATGATGAAAGGACAATGATATATATCGATAGCGACAAAATAGAAAAGGTGCTTTATAACCTCTTGTCAAACGCTCTCAAATTTACACCGGATGGTGGAGAGATCTCTGTGTCGGTTCTTACACATCCTGTAAAACCTTTTTATAAAGAAGGCAGGGAAGAAGGGATTAACATCATTATAGCGGATACCGGTCCGGGGATCCCTCCTGATAAGGTTAAGCGTGTCTTTGAACGCTTTTACCAGGCCAATAATGCCTATTCAGGCGACCAGGAAGGTACGGGTATCGGGCTGGCCCTGACCCAGGAGCTGGTGAAGCTGCATCATGGAGATATCGTTGTTGAAAGCCAGGAGGGCAAAGGCACCACTTTCATCATCACCCTCCCCAAAGGATACGAGCACCTGAAGCCGGAAGAGATTATTCAGCAAGTTAAGACTGAGGCCCTGGATGATGAGGTAATCCCTGATTTACCATTGGAAGAAACCTTTGTCCGGAAGGACGCCAGAGAAGATATTGACATTGAGCAGGCAGCAGATGATAAGCCGATACTGCTCCTGGTTGAAGACAATGATGACCTGCGCAGCTATGTCCGTTCCTGCCTGGATGATGATTATACCGTTCATGAAGCTGTGGATGGTGAATTGGGATTGAAAGCCGCCATCGATAAGATCCCCGACCTCATCATCAGCGATGTAATGATGCCTGAGATGGATGGTTACCAGCTGTGCCGTGCGTTAAAATCTGATGAGCGAACCAGTCATATCCCGGTGATCCTGCTTACCGCAAAAGCATCCAAAGAAGATAAGATTGAAGGCCTTGAGATTGGTGCCGATGATTTTCTTACAAAGCCTTTCGATCCTGCAGAACTGCAGGTGCGTATCAAAAACCTGATCGAACAACGTCAGGCCCTACGCCAGAAATATCTGAAAGAACTTAATCTTTACCCTCAGCCTCAGCCTGAAGATACTATTTCCATGGATAAAAAATTCCTGCAAAAGGCCTATGAGCTTGTCGAACAGCACCTGGACGATGCTGATTACAGTGTGGAACAATTCATGGACGAAATAGCCATGAGTAAGGTGCAGTTATACCGTAAGCTTAAAGGCTTGCTAAATCTTTCCGCCGTAGAGTTTATTCGTTCCATCCGCCTGAGTCATGCCGCCCGGATGATCCGGGAAAAAGCGGATAATATTGCTCAGATCGCATATGCTGTTGGTTTCAACAATCCATCCTATTTTGCGGAGTGTTTTAAGAAGCAATTCGGGCAATCTCCTTCGGAATATGGAAAAGGAGAAGATTCCAAATAAGAAATCCCAAATCCCAAATTCCAAATAATTCCTAAATAACAAATTCAAAACTCTAAACAGTTTGATATTTAGAATTTGAATTTTGTATACTATATGGAATTTCTTATTTGGTATTTGGGATTTCATAGATTCTGATCCCTGGTCACTTTTGATTAGAAATTAGAATTTGGAATTTCGATATTGTTTGGAATTTGGGATTTGCTGCTTGTTTTTTACAAATTTGAAGGATTTGTTGCATCATTTGAAACATCTCTGGTAGACTTCCACCTGTTTTCATAGTAATTTTATAGGTGCCCGTGACGCGTGACGCGTGACGAGCAGAACGATAATGTATAACCTAAAGCTTAATAGTTATGAAAAAATTATTTACAATCTTAATCACGCTTCACGCTTCACTCTTCACGCTTCACACTGCGTACTCGCAAATCATCAACGTTCCTGGAGACTATCAAAGCATCCAGGAAGGGATCAATGTCGCAACTGACGGTGACACCGTTCTTGTTGCAGATGGAACGTACCCTGAGAATATCAATTTTCGTGGCAAGGCCATCATAGTGGCAAGCCATTATTTGACGGATCCTGATACCAACCACATTTATAATACCGTAATCGATGGTAGTAGTCCAATACACGCCGATAGCGCTTCAGTGGTTATGTTTATCAGCGGGGAAGATACTACATCAATCCTTTATGGATTTACTTTAACCGGAGGTTCAGGATTAAACAGCAGTTTCCCTAATGGCATGGTGGGAGGAGGAATTTCCTGTGATGAATCAGGAGCTAAAATCATGCACAACAGGATCATCAATAA
>JAUXCL010000141.1 GCA_030618905.1 Bacteroidales bacterium
AATACCCCAACCATGGCAAAAAATTGGGCTGGTGGATGGCGACGACTTTCCTGGCTTTCATGCTTATGATCCTGTTGAATATCTTGACAATAAAACACTGAAATGCTTGCGCTCCTGCTGCCGGTCAGCATATGTCCTGGTCTTAAATTCCAGTACATCCTGTTCACGCATCATCAATTCAATATCAAAATGCGTTCTCACATGGGCGCGGATCTGCTCAACAATGCCGGCAGGATTGCTGCACACTTCTTCGTAACTCACTTTTAAATATCTCCCGGGGTCTAAGTCAGCCAGCTCCTGTTGATAATATTTCCTGAGGTGATGAACCTGTGCAGCCACCTGCTCCTCAACAGGCAGATCCTTTATATCATGATATTCCATGGGAATAGTGCTCCACCATAATCCAGGGTCATCATAAAACTTTTTCCTGGCATCAAGGATGGAAATGGCATTGTCGACCGGGTCCCGCTCAATGTAAATAAATAAAGACTTCTTCAGCAAATTTGTAAACCGTTCCAGGTGATAAGCCCCGAAAATATTCTTGCAGATCCATCCTTTTCCAAAGGCATGATGCATGTTCAGGATGACCTTTTTTAATGCTTCCCAATCGATATGGCCTTCATTTTCTTTGGAATTTAAAATATCGGAGATGCGATCCTTCCGGAGCCAGTTCCTCCAGAAATACCCGAATTCATGGATGTCAAGTACATCAGATGTGGCAGCATAGCTGGAATCGAAAGTGGAAATCGCCTTTTCACCAAAAATCTGCTTTGAAAGCCTGATCCCTGTAACAGGGGCCAGCCAGAACCTGGCCATGAAATTGTTAATATAACCCAAATCAAATGAGTGGGCAAGCAATTGAGTCATAAAGGTGGTTCCGGAGCGGGGTAACCCAAATACAAAAATGCTTGGGTACTCTTCTTCCCGGTCTTTATACCCGGCGACTTCATCCTGCTGTAATAGCTTATTGATATGCAGCAGGTAATCCTCTCCCTCTTCGTCCTTATAATGTGTGCTTTTCCGTTGTTTATTGTAGTCGCTTAGCTTATCGTAGGCCATGATCTCAACAGGGATTAATAAAATTAAATGATCCAGCGGATTACTTCAAAGGCTTCTGCATATTCAGCATTGATCTGAACACCCCGGGTTTTGGCCAGGCTATAGATGAATTCGCTGTTCAGGTAAGATCTCTTTTTTTGTGAATTGTATGCATCAAGGGCATATACTTTTTTCTCCACATGATGCTTATCGAGCCTGATGAAAGCCTGTGTGTTGAAACTAATATTGTTCCATGGCAGTTCATAAGCCAGGATGCTGGTTTGCTTAAACGCACGCAATCCTTCCATCGCAATAGTGTAGTGATCCTGGTGCAGATCGTTGAGGCTGGGCATGAAAACCAGGTCGGGAACAATTTCACGTTTCAACTTCACCAACTCTTCCAGCACTTCCTGCCTGGAATAATTCAACTTCCTGACAGTGAATCCATAGATGATCAAATTGTCAGCGGGGATCTCCAACCTCTTCGTTGCTTCCCTGACTTCTTTCTCAAGCTGGTTGTCTGCTGTTCCTTCCGGCAATGATTCCTTGGCTGTAGAGAATGCAGCATAGTACACATTGTTGCCCTCTTCTACATACTTCGAAATAGAAGCTCCACAACCCAACTCCCCGTCATCAGTGTGGGGTGCCAGGATGAGAATGTTTTTTCTACTGTTCATAGTTCACTTTTATCTTATTCAACAAATGATTCACAAACACCGATAAATTATACTCCTCATTAAATACCCGGTGCAATTCAAAGATGATCGGATATTTTTCTTCGACTGTGCTGTTCTTTTTTAGGTGCTGGATGATGACATTCACTGCTATTTTACCCTCCAACACTACTTTATCAGAGATGGTTTCTATAAAAAATCCCTTGCCGATCAACAAGCCCAGGGTCCGGTTACGACTCAGGTCGTTCAATGCCGTAAGACTAAAATCCCCGAATCCGCAATAATGGAACATGCTTTGCTCGGAGCCACCCATCTCCAGCATGATCTTTTTCGCCTCATTAAATGCCTTCGTGAGAATGAGAAACCTGAGGTTGGGGGAATCAAAATGCGCATCGACAATGCCAATAACGATAGCATAGATGTTTTTGAGAATGCTGAGCACCTCGGTCCCTTTCACATCTTTAGTGAAATCAAGATAAATATTGGTACCCTCAAATAATTCAGCCAATAGCGGGAATAATGTTTCATCGGAAGAAGCAAAGGTAAAGGCTGTTGGGAAATCACTCACTATTTCCCTGGCAAATGTTGGGCCCTTCATGGCACATATCTTGCCGGCCTGAAATTCTTCAAGACATTCCGTGATGGTCTTACGGTCCTGTCCGAAACCTTTGGCGAGGTTGATAAGGATGCTGCCCTCATTAAAGATTCTACCGTGCTGTTTCAGAAAATCAACGATAAGCACTGATGGAATCGCCAGAAAGACAATCTCAGCTTCCTCCAAAATATTGATGTCAGTTGAAGCTTCCAGTGATTTGTTCAGGTTGACATTGGGGAAGTATTTCTGATTGATATGGACACTGTTGATGGATTCGGCTACTTCCTCTTCAATGGTATAAAGCCTGACCTGCAGGCCATCCTTAGCAGCAAGTGCATTGCCAATAGCAGTGCCGATCATACCTGCACCAACAACACCTATTTTTTGTAAACTTTTCATCTGACTATTCATTTCCTGATCAGGGCCATCAGGGCCAGGAATTTATTGCTGATCTCATTCGATATCTTAAACAAAAGTATTAAAGTTCCGAAAACAATTGCAATGACGGAACTCCTGATCAGAATATCCGGGACCAGATTATCCATCACAGGGATCAGATATCCTGCCATAAAGGCTAATGCGGCAAAGGCTATTATCAATATGAACTTAAAATTATAAGGTTGGAACCCGAA
Organism: Bacteroidales bacterium; assembly: GCA_030618905.1. Taxonomy (GTDB): domain Bacteria; phylum Bacteroidota; class Bacteroidia; order Bacteroidales; family B18-G4; genus JAUWGC01. Next base: position 2,940 of record JAUXCL010000141.1, read on the forward strand.
TTTAATCCATAAGAACAGGAATTTCATAATATTGAAGACCAGGTTGGATATGACTGATGCCATTGCAGCACCAATAATCCCGTATTTTGGGATGAGTACCAGGTTGGTGACAAGGAGCAGGGCTACCAAAACCATCATGAAATAGGTCTGGACTTTATAATATTTTGACAGGGATATGACAACGCTGTTCATCCCCCCGAGCATTTGTATCACACTGCCTATGGCTATAAAAAGAATGACATATTTGCCTGGCAGGTATTCATCGGGCAGGATCCTGAAAACATTATGGATATTGGCCCAGATCCCAATAAACAGGAGTATGGCAAAGATGAACTGGTTAAGGCAACTCTTATAATAGATCTGGTTGATATTATCCAGGTCATTATGCTTCCAGGAGTCGGCGATCACCACACCGGATATTTTGGTTATGGCCCTGGCTGGAATCAAGATGATAGAGCCAAAAAAGTAAGTAATGGCATAGATTCCTGTCTGGCTGATTCCGATGATGGAATTGATCATGATGCTGTCGATATTCAGCCCCAGTTTGCCGGAAAAACTTGTCAGGATTCCAAAAAAACTGACGCTGGCAATCTTTTTTGAGAAAGTCCGGGTCAGAAAGCCCAGCTGAGGTCTTAAACTAAAGTGCCCTTCCCGCATCAGGGAGAACATCAGGATCAGGGTGGGTATGGTGAATGCAATAATGTAAAGTATGATAAAGCCATGAAAATCAACAAGTTTAAAGTAAAGCAGGACGATAGCCACTAAGATGACCAGTCGCTGGAAGAATTCCTTTAACACCGTACCAATTACCGCATTGTATAAGACCTTATAGTATCCATCAAAAACTGTGAATAACAGTACCACAACGATCAGGGGGATGATATAATAGAAATATTCTGTGAAGAGTGCTGAATGTTCCTTACCGATAATATATTTCTTGAGCAGGATAAGGAGCAGGACGGAAACGACAAAGCCAACTGCTGCAACCACGATGGCAAGGAACAGAAATCCATTATGTTTCTTCTCCTTATCACGGAAATAGGTAAACAACATTGTCGTTACCCTGTTGAACCCTAAACCTGCAAATTGCCCGAAAAGCGCTGAGTAAACAACCAGAAGTTTCAATAAACCATTTTCTTCTGTGCTCAGGATCCTTGGCAGCAGGATGCCGGTGGTGATAAAGCCCAGCAACACGCCCATATACGACCAGGCAGTACCCTTGATTGCTTGCTTTTCAATGATCCCCATCCTGAATGCTATTCAATTAGAGTTGATACCCGTATTTCTCTGCCAGCTTGCCGCAGATCATTTGCAATTTCTGCTTGTCACCCGGATTCCATTCATCGTATGCCTTAAATGCTCCTTTCTTTTGGATATTGGCCTTTTTACCCATAACTTTAGATATCCTGGATTCAGGAATGCCGGCTCCAACAAAATGTATTAATCTGATGATGTTTTCCTTAGAAAGGTCGTTGAAATTAAATGAGAGAATTTGTTCAGCAGGTATCCTTTTCTTAAATTCTTCAATGAAGGCATTGGTTTCATTCCATAACCAGGCATTTTTCTGAAGCTGATCGAAATGTGGCCATTTGGCGTGATCAGCAGATTGATCAACAGGGGTGATCCTTTTCAGGTCCTCTTTGTTGCCATCTACATAAAAATCCCGCCTCATGGCTGAACGTACAAATTCCCCGGGGTGACGGTATACATGAACGAATAAAGCAGAAGGCAGCAAGTCATAAATAGCCGGGGCGAAAAAAGTGATCTGGTTATTGGTTTCCACAAATCTTCTTTGTGTTTTGTAGGAATACCGTAAATATTGTTCGCGTCCGGCCAGAAACATTTCCCTGATTAATTGATCTTCATGATCAGCATTGGAAAAATCATTATTCCTGTAAATCTCATACACCGGTTTGCCCTGGGCTCCCAGGTTAGGCTGTGGCTCATGAAATACTCTCAGGTGTTTATCGCAGGACAGCAAGCGGGCAAACCATTTGGTGCCGCATCTGCCGGTAGACAGAAAAAACACCGGGCGATCAACGGATTTGAAACCTTCCTGCCTCAAATCATAGATCACGCCTTTCTTCTTCGGCAGGCCAAACCTGGCAGACCAGATGATGTCCTCATATGATAGCTTAAATATATCCTTGATCTTCATTTGCTAATGATGTTGTTCCTGTATACTGTTATAAAGTTCTGTCAGGGCTTTATTGCCCATCCTGGTATTGTATTTGCTGATGACGGCATTACGACCATTGATGGCAAATTTTTCAAGCAGATCTTTGTCTTTCAGGGCTTGAATTTTCTCCGCAAGATCCCCGGGATCATCTGCCTTAAATACCAATCCGCATTCAACCTCATCGACCACATTGGCCTGTGAAGTGCAATCACTGGCGATGATGGCCTTGCCATAAGCCATGTATTGAAACATTTTATTGGCATAAGTTGTGTCGTGATGGATATTTCTTAAAAATGGACATAACCCGGCTTTGGATGCCATGATGTAGGACGCTGCCTTTTGAAAAGGCACATAGCCAGGTAGTTCCACGTTTGTCAGACCGTACTGATCTACCAGTGTTTTCAATAAGTCCTGCTCACTGCTTTCCCCAATAATAACAAAATGAAAGTCCTTGTCCTCTTTCAGCATCCTGGCCGCTTCGATGATGGTTCCGGTTCCCCTGCGGATACCGGTGTTACCCAGGTATGTGAGGGTGAATTTATCTTTATACCTGTTGATGATTTCCGGATCCGGCTCAATCTTTAATAATTTTTCAGGGTCGGTATAATTCGGGACCACATAAATCCGGTCAGGTTCCACATTATATTCCTTGTGGTAATATTCTTTAGCCTCTGGCGTGACCAGGATAAGATAATCTGCTTTGGATGAATAATATCTTTGGTAATTAAGCCATTTGTTGATGGAAATCAGCATATTCCCGGGAAAGGAATTGACATGGTGATACATTTTCATGATTTCCGGGCGGTTTTCATGGAAGTCCGCAATTACTTTAATACCATGCTTCCCGGCCAGCTCTAAACAAGGTTTCAATAAGGGTAAATCATGTACATGTATTACTTCAAAGCCACCTTTTTTTAACGTATTTCGGATATGTTTTTTCCAGAAGCTAAAATAGAAGGGGATTGATAATGAAAGCGCTTTCATCTTATACATTACCCGGGAGATGGGCACCCTGATGACGCGGGCATCGCCATATTTGTCTTCAGCAGTTTCATGGGTCCTGGTATAGCACAGCAAAGTGATTTGATGGCCGGCACCCATAAGGGTCTTCATCTCATTTTCCACCCTCACATCAGGTGGAAACTCCTCGTCAAGTACCATCAAAACCTTCATTGTTCTGCCAGAGTTTGGTTGTAATAGCAAAAGTATAATAATCTGATTGATAAATACCAAATAAGAAATCCCAAATACCAAATAAATTCCAATTACGAAATTCAAAAATTCAAACTGTTTAGGATTTCGAATTTAGAATTTGTACACTATTTGGAATTTGGGATTTGGAGCTTGGAATTTACGAAGCTTTATGTTCTTCTTTAACGACGTTGGCTTCGTGGATGCTGGCATTCAACTCATAGCCAATCAGCAATACGATAGCATTGAAATTGATC
>JAUXCL010000010.1 GCA_030618905.1 Bacteroidales bacterium
AATAGGCATTATCGGTTATGGCAACATGGGCAGTGCATTTGCAGAAAGACTTTCAGGCTTCAGCGTAAAAGTCATTGCGTATGATAAATATAAAGTTGACTATTCCGACCAATTTGTCATTGAAACAAATATGAGTACCATATTTAAAGAAACCGATATACTCAGCCTGCATGTCCCACTCACTGAAGAAACACAATACCTGGTGAATCAACAATACCTTCAACAGTTTTCAAAACCCATTATCCTCATCAATACATCCCGGGGACCGGTTGTCAATACGGCCGACCTTGTTCAAAATATGAAATCAGGTAAAGTGAGAGGAGCAGCCCTGGATGTCCTGGAATATGAGAAGTTTTCTTTTGAAGACCTGGATCCGGATCAATTGCCTGTACCCATGCAGTTCCTGATCAACTCCGACAAGGTAATCCTTACACCACATGTTGCCGGGTGGACCAATGAATCCCAGGTGAAACTGGCTGAGGTATTGTTGGAGAAAATAAAAAATGAATTTGAATTGTGAAAAAAAATACCAACTTTTGCAATCCGTTTAATATTCATTGAATTACATATTAATGAAGCAGAAGCATAAATTATTCAAGGGCAAGACATTAGCAATCCTTACGGGTGGGGGAGATACCCCGGCCATTAATTCCAGCATAGAAACCATTCGAAACCGTGCTTCTTTACTGGGTTTCAAAGTATATGGCATCAGGTATGGCTGGAAAGGATTGATTGGTGAAGGGGATGTGGTTGATCTGACCAATCAACCGTATAATGGATGGTATGGTGGAACGGCTCTGCGCTCCAGCAGGACCAATCCTTTTCCTTCCGGGAAAAATCCGGAGAGCAGGGTTCCGCAAGTGTTAAAGAACCTGGATAGATATAAAATTGATGTTTTGGTAACCATTGGGGGTGATGACACCAATGGAGCTGCCAGACGCCTTTATGAGACCGAAGGCATTCCGGTCATCGGTTTTCCAAAAACCATTGATAATGACCTTAGGACAAGAACTATGCATCATTATAATGGAAAGGAAATTGAGGCCGTGCTTTGCCCCGGATTTCCATCCGCTGCAAAAGCCATTACAGAATATACCGCTAATCTAAAGACTACAGCCGAATCTCATTCCAGGATCATTGTACTGGAAGTGATGGGCAGGGACGCTGGATGGCTTACCGGTACTGCGCTTTTCGGAGGTGCCCAGTTGGGATTGGTGCCGGAATTTGAAATGACCAAAGAAAGAAAAGAAGTTTTCTTTGAAAAGGTAAAGGAAAGCTATTTGAATTCTCCTAAAAAATCTTTGATTATTCCTGTTTCTGAAGGTGTCAGGTGGTATGATGATCAAAAAGGCAAGGTGGATGTAGTTTATGCATCATCGGAGCTTGATGAATACGGACATCCACGTTTCGGTGGCATCAGCGGGATCATTGCATCTGAAATATCCAGGCGCTTGAAGATCGAGGCCCGTGCCCAGATAACCGGTTATTACGCACGTTCAGGTTCCTGCAGGCGTTACGACAGAAGGCTCACCAGCACACTGGCCGATAAGGTCGCCGACCTCCTGATCAGGGAAGAATTTGGGCAGATGCCTGTACTCAACAAGGTCGTTCCTTACCAGGAATTGGAAGAGTTTAACGCTTCCTCTATAGATATGGGCCAGATTGGGAACAAACCATTGCCGGAAGAATATTACGATATAGATAATTTCAGTTTTGATGAAAGTTATATTGACTTCCTGTCCAAGATCATGAAATATATGCGTTTTGAAGATTTTGAATATGATTTCCCTGTTGTAATCCCCTAATTAACAACAAAATATAAAATTTCTTACCCATTCTTTCTGTAAAGGATGGGTATATTTTTCATTTCAGGGTATTAACCTATAAGAACACATCCTAATACTTAATGAAATGAAAAAAATACTAATTGTACTATTATTGGCGAGCGTAGTGAATAATTATCTTCACTGTTCACCGTTCACCGTTCACTTACTTCGCTCTCCATCAATGATTATGGATTCTACAGCCCAATTAATCATATCGGAAGTGTCAGATCCAGCCAACACCTGGCAAGCCCGCTTTGTTGAGCTCTATAATCCCGGAACTGACAGCATCGATTTTGACCAGGATACCTGGTATCTCAGTAAGCAGTCAAATGGGGGTTCAACCTGGGGGGACATACTATTGACAGGAGTCATCCATGCCGGAAAGGCTTATGTGGTTGCTTACAGTGAATCTTCATTTATTACCACCTTTGGTTTTAACCCGGACCTGTCATCCGGTAGTATCAATGGAAATGGCGATGACGGGTATTTCCTTTTTTGGGGAGGGAACCACAATACAGGAACCCTGGTGGATGCATATGGGGAGATAGACGTGGATGGTACCGGAGAACCATGGGAATACCTGGATTCCAAAGCTACACGAAAATATGATGCAATTATACCTGAGACAGTTTGGGATTCCCTGGACTGGACTGTGCATGTTGGAGCTGAAACCTGGCAAATGACACCTTCAAGCCATCGCGAAGCGGTGACCTGGAATGGAACAATCAATCATGAATGGGAAAATTCAGCTAATTGGACCTTCCCTGATTCCTCTGCCTTCATTCCGGATGTATCTGATATAATTACGATTCCTGCTGGCCTGCAGCATAACCCTACTATCAGCTATGCAGCATTCTGCCATGAAATTACACTGGAATCTGATTCCCTGGCTAATGCTTCTATTCTGGGCAATGAATACCTGCACATAAATGCTGATGCTATTGTACAACAATATATCAGCGGTGGAACCATCACAAAGGATGATCCCAATGCCATCTACCATTTTGCCAGTTCACCGCTGTCTTCAACCAATGCCATTAGTGTTTTCCCTGCAACATCCTATGTCAGGTACTGGGATGAGGTAAACCAGGCCTGGTTTAACCTTTCAGGACCGGACTCGCTTGAAACCGGAAAAGGGTATTCAGTTTGGCTGGCAGATGGATCTGCAATCGTTTCCTATACGGGCCACCTGAATGATATTGACATCAATCCGGCACTTACCTATACAACCGGAAATACGGGTAACCCTGATTTTGATGGATATAACCTGGTGGGCAATCCTTTTCCTTCCGGACTGGATTGGGATGCAGGAACCTGGACCAAAAATAATCTGGATGCCTCCATTGCTATCTGGGATGGGGAAGCCGGGAATTACCTGTATTGGAATGGTATTGCCGGTGGCATTACTGATGGCCTGATCCCGCCTTGCCAGGGTTTTTTCGTGAGGGCCAATGCTGCTTTTCCTTTACTCACGATGCCTATGGATGCCAGGGTGCACAGCGATACGCTTAACTATAAAGACGGAAGAATGCCTGATGGCCTGATCAAATTTGCTGTTGATGGAGATGAATATCATTATTGGGATGCTGCATATATTGGTTTTAATGAAGCAGCGACCATAAACTTTGATACACAGTTTGATGCTTTTAAACTGCAGGGCCTGGAATATGCTCCCCGGCTATTTTCCAAAAATAGCAATGGCCAGGAACTATCCCTCAATTTTTTATCTATGGAAGAAGTCGTACAGGTCCCGCTGGGATTCAGGACAGGATACAATGGGACTTTTACATTGCATGTTGAGGGAATGAACGGCTTTGGTGAAAATATTGATATTCAACTTAACGACCTGAAGCTTGGAACCCATATCGACCTGAGACAAATATCACTATATACGTTTGATTATAACCAGGGTGATGATCCCGACAGGTTCATATTAACGGTCTCAGACCTCACAAGCCTGGGAGAGGCAATTGCTGAATCAATGGTGAAGGTCTATTCATCCCATCAACAAATTATTGTGAATACACCTGTAAACCAGGGGGAGATCATCATGTTCAATCTGTTGGGACAGGAAGTGCTCAGGCAGATAATTTCAGATCATCAAAGCATCATCCCTGCTGAAAGTGGAGAAATTTTCCTGCTAAGGGTGATGTGCCCACCTCATATTTCCTTGCATAAAATCTTTGTTAAATGATATAAAAGCCAAGTCATGAAACTAAACTATTCAAAACTGCTGTGGATCATTATGATCATCGTGTTTAATACGACACAATACATCTATGCCCAACCGGACCCCGGAAATAATGGTGGTGGAGGCCCACTTGGTGGAGGCGCTCCCATCGGAGGGGGGCTTGGTATCCTGTTAGCTTTAGGAATCGGGTATGGATTAAAGAAGCTGTGGGATAAGAAGAAAAAACATCTTAATGAATAACGACGTAACATACTGAACCGTTGAACGGCTCCGTTGCTCCAGCAATATCGTCTTATCCTTCACCATCTCCTGTATGGCTTCCGTTGTGTAATGCCTGATGGTGATCAGCACAAGACTTTCGTTGAATTTAATGTTGTAACGTTCCTGTAGTTCCTTGATGATCTTTGAAATGTTATCGCCATTATCCACACATACGGAAAAAGTGATGGCTGAAGTTTGCATCAGGTTGATGCTGACTTTGAATTTGATGAAGATGCCGATGATATAATGTAAATTTTCTTCGGCAATAAAGGACAGGTCCTTTGGTGAGAAGGAGATCAGTACCTGGTCATCCTTGATAATATAGGACGGTATCCTGGCATCACCGGAGGTTTCATGAAAGATCAGGGAGCCATCACCCCCAGGATTAATGAAGGACTTCACTTTCAGGGGGATAGTTTTATTCTGTAATGGTTTGATGGTCTTGGGATGGATCACCTTGGCGCCGTAATAAGATAACTCAATGGCTTCCCAATACGAGATCTGGTCCAGTTTCCGGGCGTCACTGAAATCTTTGGGATCAGCATTCATCAATCCGGGTACATCCTTCCAGAATACCACTTCTGCAGCATCCAGTGCGTATGCAAATATAGATGCGGTATAATCAGAACCTTCCCGGCCCAGGGTCACAGATTTTCCATCTTGATTATTGGCGATAAATCCCTGTGTCAGCAAATGTGTACCATTATCGATCACCGGCCTGACAAGCTCATTGATCCTGGCCTGGGTGAAATCCCAGTCCACCCTGCCTTCCCGGTATGAATCATCGGTCCTGATCAATTGCCTGACATCATACCACTGGTTCCTGCACCCATGCTCATTAAGGTAATAACTGACAATGGTAGTCGACAATAATTCTCCATAGGGTACAATCTGATCATAAATAAAATCAAAGGAAGGCTTTGAATCAAAGGCTTTTTCCCTGCCCGCAATGATGGTGCTTTCTAATTTCCTGAGCAGGAGGTACACTTCTGCATGTACCGGATGCTTGCTGTCTTCAAAAAGCTCACGGGTGATATTGCTGTGATAGGTGCTGATATCTTTGAGAATATTAACCTTCTCATCACTGGAATGATAATAGGCATCAACAAGGGATTCCAGGTGATTGGTTGTCTTTCCCATTGCCGATAAGATAATCACCAGTGCTTCATCCGGATAATGTGAAAGTATATTTGGAATATTTCTTACAGCCTCTGCATCCTTTACGGATGCACCACCGAACTTAAAAACCTTTATGATTGAATCCATATAGTTGACTTCAGCAATAACAAAAATAATACTTTTGCATTAGCTTTCAGATGACATTTGCCTGAATTTCAAATCTAAATGAATCCTTCTGAGATCATATCATATTATGCCGGGAATGCTGCCTCAACTGAGATCAGTGATGCCTTAAGCATGAGCATGACCCAACATGTTGTGCTGGAAGGCGCTATCGGATCTTCAAGGGCAGTCATTGCTGCAGCCGTGATGACAGAAATCAAGGGGACTCATGTATTCATTCTGAATGATAAGGAATCGGCTGCTTATTTTTTTAATGACCTGGAAAACCTGCTGGACGATCGTGCACTGGAGTATGCGAGAAAAAAAGTACTTTTTTATCCCACGACACATAAAAAAGCCCATGATTTTGTCAATACTGACAAATCAAATGCACTGGCAAGGACAGAAGTACTGAACCGCATCCTTTCACAATCCAAAAGAAAATTTATTGTTACTTACCCTGAAGCTATTGCAGAACAAATAGTTACCCGAAAGTATTTGTCAAAGTTCAGCCTGAAATTGAATGTAGGAGATCAGATGGACCTGGATGGGGTTGTCGACCTCCTGAGTGATTATGGCTTCGAATTGCATGATTTTGTTGTTCAGCCTGGCCATTTTGCAGTCAGGGGCGGTATTGTGGATGTGTTTTCTTATTCCAATGATTATCCATACCGGATTGAGTTTTTTGGAGATGAAATTGAATCGGTACGTACCTTCGACCCGGTCACTCAATTGTCAAGGGAGAATTTTTCAAGGGTCTCTATCCTTCCTGATATCCATGAACAACACCCCGAAGAAAAAGAAGAATCTTTCCTGGCATTTGTGCCGGAATTGTCCGGTATCTGGGTGGAGGACCTGGGGCTGATCAAAGACAGGATCCAGCATGAACATGACAAAGCCATTGAATCAGAAAAAAACCTGGATTTAACTGAGCTCGAACAGCTATCCAAAAGAAAATTTGTGACCGGCGTGCAATTTCTGAAGGACCTTGAAATGCACCACCTGCTTGAATTTGGTAAGAAAACAAGCACCCGGGCGAACCTCACAGTGAAATATGAGCATAAACCGCAACCCTCATTTAACAAGAATTTTGAGCTGCTCATCCAGGATCTGAATGACAATTCGGAAAAGGGCATCAAGAATATCATTTTTTCAGATAATCCAAAGCAGATAGAACGTTTGTATACGATTTTCGAGGATGTGCATATGAAGCATGACCTGCAGGTGGATTTTCGTTTCGAGAGTATCAATATTGCTCTCCATGAAGGCTTTATCGATAAGCAACTAAAACTCGCCTGTTATACCGATCATCAGATATTTGAGCGGTATCACCGTTTTATCTTAAAAGATAGCTTCAGTAATAAAGAGGTCCTGACCATCAAGGAGTTATACAACCTGAAGCCCGGGGATTTCATTACACATATCGATCATGGTGTTGGCCGTTTTGATGGACTGGAAAAGATCGATAACAATGGCCGGCAGCAGGAAGCTATCAGGATATTGTATAGAAACAATGATATCCTTTATATCAGCATTCATTCATTGCACCGGGTTTCAAAATATGTGGGCAAAGAGGGGATGGCTCCAAGGCTTGACAAACTGGGTTCGAATGCCTGGAACAGGTTAAAAAACAAAACCAAGCAAAAGGTAAAAGATATTGCAAAAGAACTGATCAAACTCTACGCAGAGCGGAAATCTTCAGAAGGATTTCAGTTTGCCCCGGACTCCTATTTGCAAAATGAACTGGAAGCATCTTTCATTTATGAGGATACACCTGACCAGCTGAAATCCACCAATGATGTTAAAAAAGACATGGAAAGCACCTATCCAATGGATCGTTTGATATGTGGAGATGTGGGTTTTGGAAAAACGGAGATTGCCATCAGGGCTGCTTTTAAAGCTGTGGCTGACAGCAAGCAGGTTGCTTTATTGGTTCCCACTACCATCCTTGCTTTACAACACTATCAAACCTTTTGTGATCGATTGAAGGAATTGCCCTGTACGGTGGATTATATCAATCGTTTTAAGCCGCCACGCAAACAAAAAGAAACATTGGCAAGGTTGAAAAAAGGAGAAATTGACATCCTGATCGGAACACATCGTTTGATCAGTAAGGATGTGGAATTCAAAGACCTGGGCCTCCTGATCATTGATGAGGAGCAGAAATTTGGTGTGGGTGCCAAAGAACGCTTAAAGAAGATCAAAATTAATGTCGATACGCTCACATTAACGGCAACGCCTATCCCACGGACGCTTCAATTTTCCATGATGGGAGCACGCGATTTATCCATTATCAACACCGCTCCACTTAACCGTTACCCAATCCAGACAGAGGTCAGGACTTTCAGTGAAGACCTCATCCGTGACGCGATACATTATGAAATCTCGAGATCAGGCCAGGTGTATTTTGTCCACAACAGGGTGCAAAATATTTATGAAGTTGAAAAAATGCTGCACAGCTTCTGTCCGGATGTCAGGATTGCTGTGGCCCACGGACAAATGGAAGGACAAAAGCTGGAGCGTATAATGCTTGATTTTATCAAGCAGTCGTATGATGTCTTACTGGCTACTACTATCATTGAGTCAGGCCTGGATATACCCAATGTGAATACCATCATTATCAATGATGCACAAAATTTCGGTTTGAGTGATCTGCACCAGCTCCGGGGCAGGGTGGGAAGGACCAATAAGAAGGCATTTTGTTATATACTGGCACCTCCTGCTTCTGTGCTGACACCCGATGCACGGAGAAGGTTAAAATCCATCGAGGAATTCTCAGAGCTGGGATCTGGTTTTAATATCGCTATGCGCGATCTTGATATCAGGGGCGCAGGCAATATTCTCGGTGCAGAACAAAGCGGGTTTATCTCTGAAATTGGATTTGAGATGTACCAGAAGATCCTTGATGAAGCCATTCATGAACTGAAAGAATCGGATTTTAAAGACCTGTTCAAAGAAGAAGCATCTGCTGATTTTGTCAGGGATTGTCAGATTGAAACAGACCTGGAGCTAATGATCCCGGATGATTATATCACCAACATCACAGAAAGACTGAGTTTGTACAAGGAGTTGGATAACACAGAATCAGAGGATGGATTGATGAGTTTCACAGAAAAATTGTTGGACCGCTTTGGCCCAATACCCGGGCAGGTCCAGGAGTTGATGAATGCCATACGCTTAAGATGGATAGCCAAAAAGATTGGTTTCGAGAAGATCATCTTGAAGAACAGTAAATTGATAGGATATTTTATCAGCGACCAGGCCTCTCCTTATTATCAGTCAGAAGCCTTTAGCATGACCCTGATGTTTGTTCAGCAGCACCCAGATCATTTCCGAATGCGGGAAAATAATGATAAATTAACCCTGACATTGCTTCACATCAATAGTGTCCGGAATGCCATTGAAGCACTTCATCCCATTGCACCGGAATCCCCATAAAAATATTCCCTGACATTTCTTTGTACACCCCATTTATTATTACATTTGTTTTACATAAAATCATTATCCATCTAAATCTTAGATTATGAAACAAATTATACTCTTGCTTTTCTTTCTGATCTCCTCTGGCGCTTTAACAGCACAGGATTGCTCACAATTATTCTTCTCAGAATATGTGGAGGGATCAGGGAATAATAAAACTCTTGAGATCTATAATCCAACGGAGAATCCGATTAATTTAAATGAATATGAGATTAAACGCTACTCCAACGGAAGTCCTATCTCTACGGAAACCTTAGGTCTCTCTGGAACGATCCAGCCATATAGCACGGTAGTAGTCACTAATGGTCAAACTGATTCAGTATGGGTGGCAAGTGGAGGTTATTGGTCCTTGCCCATTGATGATGAATTGTATATCCTGGGGGACCTTCATTGCTCAGGTGAATATCCCACACCGATGTATTTTAACGGTGATGATGCAATGACCCTGGAAACAGTTACCGGTCTGGTCGTTGATATTTTTGGAAAGTATGGCGATTACCCGGGTGATAATGGCTGGAACGATATTCCACCAAATTATACCGCTGGTGATCAGTTTTGGACTTCCTGGTCGAAAGACCAAACTTTGATAAGAAAGCCGGGTATTAAAAAAGGTGTTACAGAAAACCCTGCACTTTTCAAGATTAATGAAGAATGGGATTCTATTCCCAAAGACACTTTTGACAGTCTTCGTTTTCACACCTGTGATTGTGATGTGACCGGTATTGGAGAGCATGTTGCGAAGCATTCCGTGGCCATTTATCCTAACCCGGTTTCCGGGAACACCATCAACATTGATGCATCCCATGATTTTGACAGGGTAGAACTGCTTAATTTGCTGGGGCAAAAGGTGTTAAACAATGATCTCGGAACAGCAAGGCAAAGAATGGCTATTCAAATACCAGGTGATTTAGAGGGCGTTTATATGCTCAGACTTTATTTCACTGATCAGCGCTCATCATTGCAGAAAGTAGTGATCAGATAATTGCCATGGTCCGTACCCTTATTTTTACAGCCAGTATACTGCTTTACTTTTCATTTAACTTATCAGCCCAGGGGACTGTGGAAGGCGTGATCAGTGATGCTGCCACAGGAGAAACATTGGTTGGTGCCAATATAGTTTACGGGCCTGGTAAGGGTACTGTGACCGATATCAATGGTCATTATAGCCTTCCATTGGAAAATGGCAGCTATCAATTAAGCATTTCCTTTGTAGGTTTTATTTCCCAGACAAAAGATATAACGGTTAACAATAAAATCCTTGTTGAGAATTTTGAATTAAAAGGCATTACCTTAACTGAGGTTGAGGTTATAGGCGATCTGGCAACATCCCGGGAAACACCTGTGGCATTCAGTTCCATTAGCCCCATTCAGATCAATGAGCAACTGGCATCCCAGGACATCCCAATGATCCTGAACAGCACACCTGGCGTCTATGCTACAGCCCAGGGAGGAGGTGATGGTGATGCACGGATCAACATCCGCGGCTTCAGTCAGCGTAATATTGCCGTTATGATTGATGGTATTCCGGTTAATGATATGGAGAATGGATGGGTTTACTGGTCAAACTGGTTTGGATTCGACCTGGTCACACAGAAAATACAGGTACAGAGGGGGCTTGGGGCATCAAAACTGGCCCTGCCCAGCATTGGTGGAACGATGAATATCATATCTGCAGGAATACGGAATCAAAGAAAATTCAAGTTCAAACAGGAAGTCGCCAATGATGGATACTTCAGGAGCTCAGTTGGGTTCACCAGCGGTAAACTGAAGGGTAACTGGGGTGTAACAATTGCCGCCTCATATAAACAAGGCAACGGATGGGTTGACAGGGCCTTTACCAAAGGTTGGTTTTATTATGTGAAGGTTGATAAAAGGTTTGGAAAGCACATCTTAAGTATTACCGCAATGGGTGCTCCCCAGGAACATGCCCAGCGCCGGTATAAAAAACCACTGGCCACTTTCAATGAAGCTTATGCCAGGGAGCAGGGGGTTAACGAGGAGCCGGAAGACTATTTCAACACCACTTATATTGACCCGGTATATATGTATAATAAGGGCTTGAAGTATAACCCTGATTGGGGTAAGTATATGAATACCAATGGCGAGGAGATCTATCAGAATACCAAAATCAACTATTATCACAAACCCATGTTTAGCCTGCGGGATTTCTGGAATGTAAATGATAAATTGTACCTTTCCAATATCCTGTATCTTTCCCTGGGCTCAGGAGGGGGCACTTCCCTGAAAAGATCAGTCAGGGCCGACCAGGACTTTATCACACCTGAAGGGCAGATTGACCTTCAGAAGTATTATGATATCAATATTGAAAATTTTGACCCTCAGTATCCCAATGACCCTAAATCCTATCAATTCATCAGGAGCAACATAAACAACCATTCCTGGTATGGCCTGCTCTCCACTTTTAATTATGAGATCAATAATGAACTGGTCTTTTCCGGCGGCCTGGACCTTCGCAGGTATAAGGGGGAACATTATGAAGAGATCTATGATTTGCTGGGAGGAACCTATACCAAGGACCAGGGTGATAAAAACAGGGATCCAAATACACAACTTGGTATAGGCGATAAAATCAATTATAACAATGATGGTATAGTCCAATGGGCAGGCTTATTTACACAACTTGAGTATAAAACCGGTAACTGGTCATTGTTTGCCAACCTGACAGGTGCCTATAGCGGTTATAAAAAGATAGATTATTTTGCCCCCAGGGTTATTGAAGTAGATGGTGAGACCTTATATATCGAATGGGGAAAACCGGTTGAATACCAGGGCCAGATCTATACGGAACAATCTCCCGGAGTGGATTTTCAGGAATCGGACTGGAAGTGGATCCCCGGTTTTACTGTTAAGCTGGGAGCCAATTATAACCTGACTGAACGATCTAACTTGTTCATGAACCTGGGTTATCTGTCAAATGCCCCCCGGTTTAATAATGTGTATGACCGTTATTCCATCACGACTTTGACCCATATTGAAAATGAGAAGATTTCTGCTGTAGAGCTGGGATATGCATATGCTGTAAAGTCTTTTAATTTCACGGCTAATGGTTATCTGACCAGCTGGCATAATAAACCCGGAAAGCCTATTTCATACCCCATCAGCGAGGAGGAAGTTGGCTATGGCAATATCCAGGGTATGGATGCATTCCATATGGGCATTGAATTTGAATTTAATTATAAGATACTCAGAACACTCGATTTCAAGGGTCTCTTATCTCTTGGCGACTGGAGATGGACTTCAGAAGATTCCGTTGATCTGTATAACGACAATAACCAGTTGGTCCGCACTGAATATTTCAATGCCAAAGGAGTACATGTAGGTGATGCTGCACAGACCCAGATTGGACTTGGCTTGCGCTATGAACCCATTAAGTTTCTGTATTTCAGCGGGACTTTCACATATTTCAACCGCTATTATTCAGATTTTAATCCTTTTGACCTGAATCCCGATAAGAACCCCGGTTCATTTGATGAAGATGGTAACCCGGTAGATGCCTGGAAAACACCCTCTTATTATATCCTTGACTTTCATACCGGGTATTCCTATAAAATTAAAAAAGTGATCCTTACATTACGGTTCAGTATGTTGAATTTGTTGGACGAGACCTATATCTCTGATGCCAGGGACAATGACGAATTCTCTGTTGTCACCAAGGATCATGATGCCAGGTCAGCAGGCGTATTTTACGGCCTGGGCAGGAGATTTAACATTTCATTTTCCATAACTTTCTAAACATTCAGATGATGAAAAGAACACTATTCCTTATACTTGTTTTTGCGATGGCTTCGGGCTTGATGGCCCAACCAACCGGCTATTATAATGGTGCTGAAGGCAAGGATGGAGATGCCTTAAAAGCTGAACTCAATGATATTATCAGCGGGCATACCGTATATTCATACTTTTTCTCTAAAGAAATATTTAAACTTTCAGATGCCGATCCCAACAATGCTTCGAACCTGATCCTGGTGTATACCGGAAGATCCCATCCGAATGATGATTATGGTGTCGGGGATAACCAGGTCAACAGGGAGCATGTGTGGGCTAAATCACATGGTGGTTTCGCTGATATACCACCGATGGACGATGATGTGCATAACCTGAAACCAGCTGACGCTTCAGTTAATCGGGATAAGGGGAATAAGGATTTTGATAATGGCGGCACACAGCATCCGGAAGCCACAGGCTGTTATTATACAGATAATACATGGGAGGCCAGGGATGAGGTAAAAGGCGATATCGCCAGGATCATTTTTTATATGTCCACCCGCTATGAAGGGGAAAATGGTGAAATGGACCTTGAAGTGGTGGATGAAATCAATACTTATCCATTGCCCGAGCATGGCAAGCTCTCCACTTTACTGGAATGGAACCTGCAGGATCCTCCCGACGATTTTGAGATGAACAGGAATAATGTCATCTACTCATTTCAAAAAAACAGAAACCCGTTCATTGATAATCCGCATTATGCACAACTTATCTGGGGCGTGGCAACAGCAAGCCCGGTTACCATCGGTGATGTGGCTATGAGCCCGCTTAATCCTGTGGCCGGCCAACCCATGAATATTTCTGCTGAGATCAATAGCAGCCAGGGCACTATCAGCATGGCTGAAGTGCATTATGGAACGAGTTGGAATAACCTGGATCAGATTGTTCCGATGACCCCTGCCAAGGGACTCTATACCGGACAGATCCCTGGTTTTGGTGAGGGTCAGACGGTGCATTATAAGGTTGTGGCAGGGGATGGAACCAATGTATCTGCTTCAACGGTTTATAATTATTATATACCCAAACCATTCACAGGAACACTTACTTCAATTTATGACATCCAGGGCCAGAGCAGCAGTTCCCCTCTGGAAGGCCAGACAGTGAGCACTTCAGGTGTGGTCACAGGAAGCTTTGGATCAGGATACTTTATCCAGGATGGCTTTGGTGATTGGAATGGTTTATATATTTATGAGTCAGGCCGGAACCCAAGCATAGGTGACAGTGTGGTGATCACAGGCGAGATCTCGGAATATTACCATAAGACAGAAATGAGTAATCTTTCAGATTATTATTTTATGTCCGCAAACAATACATTGCCAAACGCAAAACAGATTCCCACAGGGGATGCCGGTGAAGCACTTGAAAGTGTACTTATTCATGTGACCAATGCGGTTTGTACGGATGCAAACTACCAGGCAAACTACTGGATGTGGACGGTTAATGATGGCAGTGGTAATTTGTTGATCCATAACACTTCTATTTTTGAATATTACCCGGAAGAGGGTGAAACCTATCGTATTACAGGACCATTGAATTATGATTTTGATGAATGGAAAATTGAGCTCAGGTATGAAGATGATGTGCAGTCCGGAGCCGACCTCACACCACCAACCGTGGATGCACTGGAGGTGATCAATACAACGGTTATCAAATTAGAGTTTTCTGAGCCTGTGGAGGAATCATCAGCCGAGAATACCACAAACTATCTCATGAATAACGGAATTATTGTTGAGGAGGCCAACCAGCATGCCCTTGTCAAATCCCAGGTGTTTCTTACAGTATCTACACTGGAAGATGGAGGATATGTGCTTAACGTAAAAGATGTTAAGGACCTGGCGGGGAACATTATGGATCCCACTTCATTGAATTTTTATGTTGGAATTGATGATAAGCTTGTCAATAACTCGCTGAATGTGTTCCCTAATCCCGCTGAATATACTGTTAACATAGCATTCAGTACAGTGAAAAGTGGCAAGGTAGATCTCAGATTGCTCAATGTACTGGGTGAAGAAATATTTAATGAGCAAAAACTAACCCGGGTGGGAGATAATCAGGTTCAAATAGATGTATCGGGCTTGAAGACCGGAGTGTATGTGATTCATTTGCAATCAGGTAAGGAATTAATTCAGCATAAACTAATTGTAAAATAGAAATAATGACGCTTGCTAATGCGTTGTTATAACATCTTGGAATTCCTAAATAATTTTTATCTTGCAGGCCGGTATTTCATTTTTGTTTTGAAAAACGATTAAATGTGACTGACAGCGTAGTAATCATACCAACTTATAATGAAAAGGAGAATATCGAAAAGATCATTCGTAAAGTCTTTTCCCTGGAAAAGGAATTCGATATCCTGATCGTAGAAGATAACTCTCCCGATGGTACTGCTGACATAGTGAAAGTTCTGATGAAGGAATTCCCTGATCGCCTTTTTATCGAGGAGAGAAAAGGTAAACTGGGACTGGGTACAGCCTATATTCACGGATTTAAATGGTCACTCAATAAAGGCTATGAATATATCTTTGAGATGGATGCCGACTTTTCACATAATCCGGATGATTTAGAAAGATTGTACGCCGCCTGTCATGACGAAGGATTTGATCTTTCTGTTGGTTCCAGGTATATCAAAGGCATCAATGTGGTCAACTGGCCCATCGGCAGGATCCTGATGAGTTACGGTGCTTCTGTTTATGTCAGGTTCATCACCGGAATATCTGTCCGTGACACCACTGCCGGATTTGTTTGCTATCACCGCAAGGTGCTTGAGCGAATCAACCTTGACAATATTCGCTTTATTGGCTATGCCTTTCAGATAGAAATGAAATATACCGCGTGGAAGCTGGGCTTTAAGCTCAAAGAAGTATCCGTCATTTTTACCGATCGCACAGAGGGTGTGTCCAAGATGAGCTCCGGCATTTTTAAGGAGGCATTTCTTGGCGTCATCAGCATGCGCGTGAAGAATGTGAAGAAAATTCACCCTTTGCCACAAGAGAATTAGTATTTCTTTGGTATACCATCCTGCCCATGCAACAGAACTATCATATCATAAATGCCCGGATCATCAACGATAGTGAAATCTTTGAGGGCAGCGTCCTGGTGCAGGACCAGATGATCAAAAGGATTACCCGGAAGGAAGAGTTGTTCAAAGGCAAACTGCCGGAGAATTGTCAGATCATTGATGCCTATGGAAATTACCTGATCCCTGGTGTAATTGATGACCAGGTCCATTTCCGCGACCCGGGGCTTACACACAAAGCTGACATCTATACAGAAAGCAGGGCAGCAATAGCCGGTGGTGTCACCTCTTTCATGGATATGCCCAATACCAGACCCCAAACCCTGACTCAGGATTTATTGGAAGAGAAGTACAAAATGGCAGCCACCAAATCCCTGGCCAATTATTCCTTCTATATGGGTGCATCCAATGATAACCTGGAAGAATTGCTCAGGACCAATCCACAGAATGTATGTGGCATCAAAGTTTTTCTTGGTGCATCAACAGGTAATATGCTGGTCGACGATCCCGAAACCATTATTGAAATATTTTCGAAAGTAAAATTGCTGGTGGCGGTTCATTGTGAAGATGAGAATATCATACGGGCCAACAGTGAAACCTTTAGGCATGAATATGGTGAAAGCGTGCCGATTGATATGCATCCAATTATCAGGAGCGAAGAAGCCTGTTATGAGTCTTCTTCTTTTGCAGTGGGCCTGGCAAGAAAATACGGGACAAGACTCCATGTTTTACACCTTTCCACAGCCAGGGAACTGGGACTGTTTGATAACCAGGTACCATTGTCCAGGAAAATGATCACCTCTGAAGTTTGTGTTCATCATCTCTGGTTTGATGATGAAAGCTATGCTGAACAGGGAACCCGGATCAAATGGAATCCAGCCATCAAAACAGGCTATGACAGGGAAGCCCTGTTGGAGGCCCTGAAAAATGATATTATTGATGTTGTGGCTACCGACCATGCCCCGCACACGCTTGAAGAAAAAAAACAATCTTACTTTAAAGCACCATCCGGAGGCCCACTGGTACAGCATTCGTTGGTAGCCATGCTTGAAATGCATCTGCAGGGCAAGATCCCCCTGGCCAAGATCGTTCAGAAGATGTGTCATGCACCGGCCGAATGCTTCCAGGTTCAGAAAAGGGGATATGTCAGGGAAGGCTATTGGGCCGACCTGGTGTTATTCAACCTTAATTACCCATGGATTGTGGATCAGAATAATTTATTGTATAAATGTGGCTGGTCACCATTTGATGGACTCACATTCGGATCAAAAATTACCCACACATTTGTCAATGGACACCTCGTTTATCAGGATGGTATTTTCGATGAACGGGTTAAAGGACAGCGCCTTATGTTTGATAGATAATATATTGTAAATGAAGAGGTTTAAATATTTTTTCTTGTCGTTGTTGCTACTGTTAATGGCCTGTGGGCCCAATATTCAAGAGCTTGTTGAAGAAACCTGGCCGGATGGGTCTCCGAAAGTTGTAAAACACTATGTGACAGAAAGTGATGCTAAAAGACTGGTGAAGGAGATCTCTTATTATAAAACGGGGATCAAACGCCTGGAAGGTGAGTTTAACAACGGGCAGCGTAATGGGCGTTGGAAATACTGGTATAAGGATGGGACACTGTGGAGTGAAGGATTCTTTACAGAAGGCAAGCGCAGCGGTATGGGAACTACTTACCATGAAAATGGAAAGAAATATATCGAAGGCAGCTATGAAAATGGTGAACGGGTGGGTAAATGGTCATTCTGGGATGAGAATGGTAAGCTGAGCAAAGAAATTGACTATGACAAGCAGTGATTATTTTGCCCTGACCATTAAATAAACAGGCAGGTGATCACTGAAGCCTCCATAATACGACTTTGAGGCCGTACGGCTGGGAACCTTAATTCCATCCTGTCGCTCATACAGCATCCAGTCTCTTTTATATACCAACTCGTTTTCTTCAAGATTAATTCTTTGAAGGAAGTTCCCATTAACAATGATCTGATCGAACAAATCCCAGTCTTTCCAGTAAAGCGTCCCAATACCTTGTTCATATTTTTCTAAGGTAAGGTTGTATAACTCATTACCGTAAATGTCCATATTCAGGGGAAAGGCCTGTAGAATCATGTATACACTTGTATCTGTCGGGTTGTCGTTCAAATCTCCCATAACGATGATGTTGGCTTCCGGATCTGTGTCCAGGACAGCATCAATATGCGACCTTAATAGTTCAGCTGTATAGGCCCTGTGGGGATTGGTCTCAAGATGTCCTCCCCATCTTGAAGTCCAGTGATTGATATATAAATGGATGAGCTCATCCAGGATCTCTCCTTTCACATAGAGGATATTCCTGGTTTTTTCCTCCGGATTAAATGGATAATTGATGGGGATGAATTGAATATCGATGGGTTTAAACATGGACTCACGATACAAAAGGGCCATGTCAATTCCCCTTTCATCAGGCCCTTCCTGGTGGATGATCTGATAATTGCCTTTTTTAAGATCAGTCAGCTCAATGAGGTCCTCCAAAACCAGCCTGTTCTCAACTTCTGACAAACCAATAATTGAGGGCAAGGTATTTTCATGGATCGAAGTCAGCACTTTGCCAAGCTGATTGAGCTTGTGCATGTACTTCTCTGTATTCCATTCCAGGTCAGAACCCGGAAGGTATCTTTCATCGTTCTTCCCAGGGTTATCAATGGTGTCGAAAAGGTTCTCCACATTATAAAAAACGATGCTGTATTGTTCCGGGCTTTTGCTTTGCTGTACACAGCCGGAGATCATGAAAACAATAATGATCATTATCACTGGAATTCCTGTTTTAACCATTGATCCTTTCATAGCAGATATATTTTAATTGAAATGTCTGAAGTTTTTTAATCTCTCGATCAGGCGGCGTTGTTTTTTTGTCGGACGGCCAACTCCCCGGTCGCGCCATTCGTAGTTGACGCCTTTCATCATTTTCCTTTTTTCGATCTCTTCTGCCGGCGTGATGTCCTGTACATAATCCACAGCCAGCCTGGCAGAAACGCGTTTGTTAAGTAAACCGGTAACCTTCACTGTTTTGGTAAACCCGGAAATTTGTATTTGAATAATATCATCGACCTTCACTTCCCTCGATGGCTTGACATTTATCTTATCTGCCTTCACCTTCCCACCCTTACATGCGGCGGTCGCCTGGCTTCTCGTCTTGAATAGCCGCACAGCCCATAACCATTTGTCAATTCGGTTGTTGTCCATTGCTTACTTCTTACGAAAATAGATAGTAATAGGGGCTCCTGTGAAGTCGAACATCTCCCTCAACCGGTTTTCAAGAAATCGTTTATAGGGATCCTTGACGTATTGGGGATAATTGCAGAAGAAGGCAAAGGATGGAAATGGTGTGGGCAGTTGTGTGATGTACTTGATTTTTATATATAACCCTCTTGCAGCCGGGGGTGGGGTTTCCTGGATAATGGGCAAAAGCGCATTGTTGAGCTTGCTGGTGCTGATTTTGCGCCTGTGGTTCTTGTAAACGGTATTGGCCAGATCCAGGGCTTTGATGATCCGCTGTTTCTCGGTGACCGAGGTAAAAATAATGGGAATATCCGTAAAAGGTGCGATTTTCTCCCGGATGGATTTTTCGAATTCCTTATGGGTATTAGTTGCTTTGTCGACCAGGTCCCATTTGTTGACAACGATTACGACCCCTTTATGATTTCTTTCGATCAGGTGAAGGATATTTTGGTCCTGGGCTTCCATGCCGTGCCGGGCATCAATCATCAGTAAGCAGACATCTGCATTTTCTATGGCCCTGATCGAACGCATCACGGAGTAGAACTCAATGTCTTCGTGCACTTTACTTTTCTTCCTTAATCCGGCGGTATCCACCAGAAGGAAATCAAAGCCAAAGCTATTGAAAGGGATATAAATTGAATCCCTGGTTGTGCCTGGAACAGGGGTGACGATATTTCTTTCCTCCCCGATCAGGGCATTGATTAGAGATGATTTGCCAACATTGGGCCGGCCAACCACTGCATATTTAGGCAGGTCAGGAATTTCTTCATCATCGCTTACCTTCAGGTTTTTAACCACATCATCAAGCAGTTCCCCTGTGCCGCTGCCACTAATGGATGAAACAGGGTATACGGTACCCAATCCCAGCTTGTAAAACTCATGGCTGAGCATAGTCCTTTCAGGGTTATCGGCTTTGTTGGCCACCAGGAAAACCTCTTTTTTGGATTTCCTGAGCAGATTAGCCACATCCTCATCCATGCCGGTCAGGCCGGCCGTGACATCTACCATGAAAATGATAACATCAGCTTCTGCAATGGCAAGCTCTGCCTGCTTGCGAATCTCTTTTTCGAAGATGTCCTCAGAGCCAAAAACATAGCCGCCGGTATCGATCACGGAGAATTCAACGCCATTCCAATCCGAAGTACCGTAATGCCGGTCGCGGGTTACTCCGCTGGTTTCCTCAACAATGGCCTGACGGCTTTCCGTCAAACGGTTGAATAATGTCGATTTACCTACGTTTGGACGTCCTACTATTGCAAGAATATTGGCCATATATAATCATATTCATTTACCATGTTCAAGGTTCGAGGTTCGAGGTTCAAAGTTCAAATTTTAAATTCGTTTGAACCTCGAACCTTGAACATGGAACATGTTTAGTGTTCGTATCCAAATCTTTTCAACTGTTTTTTATCATTGCGCCAGTCCTTACTGACCTTTACAAACAATTCAAGATATACTTTTTTATCTACAAAGGCTTCAATATCTTTTCGGGCATTGGTGCCCATTTTCTTAATGGCTCCACCCTGGTGCCCCAGGATAATGGCCTTTTGCGATTCCCGGGAGACAAAGATCAGTGCCCTGATCCGGATGATTTTATCTTCTTCCTTGTATTCTTCAACAACAACTTCGGTGGAGTAGGGGACTTCTTTCTGGTAATTGCACAGTATCTTTTCCCTGATGATCTCTGATACAAAGAAACGCATGGTTTTGTCCGACATCTCATCCTTTGGAAAGAAAGGAGGCGATTCGGGCAGGTGTTGCAGAATGGAATCCAAAACTTTTTCAAGGTTGAAGGGAAGCAATGCGGAAATAGGCATGATCTCCGCATTGGGCAATAATTCCTGCCATTGTCTCATCTTTTCTTCAACCCTGGGCTGGTCTGATAAATCGATCTTGTTGATCAACAGCATGACTGGGATCTCCGACTTCTTCAACTTCTCAATAACAGGATTTTCTGCTACTTTTTCACCCACTTCACAAATGTAGATGAAGATATCAGCATCAAGTAAGGCAGATTCTACATTCTTCATCATGGATTTATGAAGCCTGTAATTTGGCTCCAATATCCCCGGTGTATCAGAATAGACAATCTGGAAATCCTTACTGTTGACTATCCCCATGATGCGGTGGCGGGTAGTTTGAGCTTTGGAAGTAATGATCGAAAGCTTTTCCCCAACCAGTGCGTTCATTAAAGTTGATTTCCCAACATTTGGTTTGCCCAGGATATTGACAAAACCGGCTTTGTGTGCCATAGCTTGATTTTATTTTGCAAAAATAGCAAAAAGCCGCTTAAGATTGAGCCATATCTGATCCAATTCCGTTCCAGAAATCCTTGCTGGTTTAAACTTCGTATATAATTATATGCTATATTTGCCTTTTTTAAGAGCATTGCATAGAGCCTGTACTGCTTAATATCTTTATATCTCAGGGAGTATGAAACACAAAATGTTGCTTATCAACCCGAAAAATATTTTCAAGGCCGGCATTTATCATACAGATGAATACAGTGTACCTCCCATGAACCTTGGAGTAATTGCAGCCCTGACACCTGAGAGCTGGGATATCGAGATCCTTGATGAGAACTTCGATGATTTTGAATTTATCCCTGCTGATCTTGTGGTTTTAACTGCGCTTACTTCACAGGTAACCCGGGCTTATGAAATTGCCGGTATATACAGGGGAAAAGGAATACCAACAGTAATTGGCGGAATCCACGCCAGCATGATGCCTGACGAAGCGCTCGGTTTTGCGGATGTTGTGCTAAAAGGTGAAGCGGAAAGCATCTGGGGTGAAGTGATAAGGGATTTTGAAAATGGAGAACTTAAGTCCATATACCAGGGAACCTTACAGCCATTGTACAAATCGCCTCCTCCCCGCATTGACTTATACCATCCTGGTTATGCATTTGGAAGTTTACAAACTACCCGGGGCTGCCCGATGAATTGCGATTTTTGCTCAGTCCATACTTTCAATGGAAGAAAATACCGCTGCAAATCAGTGGAAGATGTGATAGAGGAGTATAAAAGCATTCCTCAAAAAACCCTTTATATTATTGATGATGATTTCTACGGCTATGGGAAAAAGCATGCTGAACGATCCAAACAAATATGCAGGGGAATAATCGATAGCGGGATAAAGAAAGAATGGTACACCTTTGTTTCCATGAACCTGGCCAGCGACTCCGAAGCACTTGAATTGATGTTTCAGGCCGGGTGCCGGATGATCCTCCTGGGAATCGAATCCGAACTAAGCGATCAACTGGTAGCCGCAGAAAAGACCACCAACCTGAAAGTTGGTGTGGAAAATTATGAGCAGGTATATGCTGCTATTCACAAAGCCGGAATTGCCGTGCTGGGAAGTTTTATCTTCGGACTTGATACCGACACCCTTGTAACGATCAGAAATCGGACAGATTACTTTATTAATTCCGGTGTTGATTGCATTCAACCCGGTATGCTTACACCATTGCCCGGAACAGGAACCTATTTCAAACTTCAGGAAGAAGGCCGTATCATTAAAAATAATTTTCCCAAAGACTGGGAGAGATTTACTTTTTTCAATAATGTAATTCAACCAAAGAATATGACACATGAGGAATTTACAGCTTTGATGAAAGAAGAATGGAAACGGATGTTCGACCTGAAGGTGTTGAAAAGAAAATATCTCAATACATTGAAGTCCACGAGAAATGTTGTTGCAGCAGGCTGGGCTTTATCTGCAAACTTGAAATATCATAATACGGTGTTTGAAGGTGAAAAAGAGGAATATAATTACCCTGAAGTTTTTAAAGAATTAACTTCAATAAGCGTATAATTCTGATGATCCATAATTCAACCAACATTGTCTGCCATAGTTTGATTGTTATAAGTCCAGAAGTTCCACTGCAGGTTGTTCAGGCATCTTTTCGGCCAGCAACCACCGGCAAAAGACAATGGCTTCCTTATATGCCGAGGTGCTGATCCAGTTATCCACATCCATGGCTTGATGACTTAAATATATGGTATAAGAGCCATCCTGGTTTGCTTTTGCATTGCCTTTATTGATGCAGACATTGTAATTTTTAAAATCCATCGACTGCATCAGGAAATTCCAGGTCTGTATTCCCCAATAGCAACACTCCGGTGAAGTAAAGCGGATTTTCAGGTATTGATGTTTTTCCAGGTGGAAACGGCCAAAACAATATATATTATCGACCGTACCCCAACCACCCTGATCAGCTTCGAATCGGAACGGTGGAAGAAAATCGTTCAATGGGTATTCGACAGGCAAAGGGGCGATCCATGTCGTCTGTTCAAAGAAAGTACTCATCACACGGATGCGCCTGGCCAGTTCCTCATCACTTAATGGTGTTGATGCTTCCTGCGCTTTCAGGTTTTCAATGTGCAACTCGCTTTCACGACTGTTTAACCTGTCAAAAAAATACTCTCTGCTAAGCAGGTTTACCGCATCCGCATCCAGTTTAAATTCATTTTTCCCCCGTGGATTGGGTGTCAGCTTTATTTCAAAGCTGCCGTCAGCTTCAAAGGAGATCTGTGTATGATTGATGTTATTACAGACCCTGTCCACAATTTCACCATTTGGCTCACCGCCATATAAGGAAAAGGACAGGTAGCAACTGTCGTATCGTTTTCCCTTTATCAGGTATTCCTGGTCCCCGCGCAATTGTGTAAAGTAATAAACAGCATCCACATTATCCCCCAATACTTTATGATAAGGGTTGGCCAGCAACATGAAATCGGGCCGCAGAGGATCATTAAACAAATAAAAGTCGATGCTGGACCTTAAAAGATGAAAGATATGTTGGTATCCATCAACCCTGCCTTGTTCATCAATAGTTTTATCGGGGTCAAGAAATGTACTGTCCGCATTTTTAATGACTTCCAGGAATTGCTCAAGTGCTGCTTTGCTTTTATACATAATTTACTTTGTGATCCTGATAACTATCGGGATTTTGTGCGCCTTTGTGGCTTATTAGACCTTGCCATAGGAACTAATTAATTTAAAGTTGTGCCAGGAAATCATTGTAATCCCGGAATTTTTCGTTAATCCCTTCTTTTGTTAAGCCGAAAGTATCCAGTTCATAAAAGTGAAGCCCGTTCTTATCCCTGGGGTTCTCAAAGAGGAAGCGCTCAAAACGCTGAATAGTATCTTCCGTCAAATCCCAGTTGAAGCGTTCATAGATCTTGCGTGCGGTGCCTATTTGATCATTTGCAAAATCTTCGAACTTCAGGTCAATGATCTGATCTTCTTTGTCCATGATTCTCCGGCTTTCCAGGAAGCGTTTGAAATATAAGCTCCATATCTCTGCCTGTTCATGCCCGGTACGTACAGGATCTTCATGATCACTGTACAGTGAGCGCACCGAAGATATTAAACTGGCTGTTGAAGCAACTACTTTCGATGGTTCACGGTGCGTCATGACGATACGTGCATCAGGGTATACTTCAAAAATTTCCGGAAGGCGCATCAGGTGGACAGGGGATTTCAGTAGCCAACGTTCAGATATGACTCCGCCTGATTGCAGGTATTGCAAAAATCGTTTGTGGAAGCGCATTGTGCTGAGCCTGTCGGCACGATGGGCAAACCAGTCCATATAAGAAGGGAGATACAGTTGGGCAGAAAACTGGTAGCTGTTAAAATCAAAAGCGTTTATTCCCAAACATTCCTGTGGCGAGTCAGCAGCCATATAATGTTTCATCAGGAAGTCAGGAACCAGTTTAAACAACTGGCCAAATTCTTTTTTAATGGTATTCAGCTGTTCATTATCATGGTATGTTTCAGGCCTTGGAACCGGATAAGGGAGTAAACATTCCCAGGCCAGAGGTGAACGGTGGGCAGGATCTTCGTGCAGCAGGGCATGCATGATGGTTGTCCCGGTACGGGGCATTCCAATGATAAAAACCGGCTGTTTGATCTCAGCCTTTTCAATTTGAGGGTCAGCTGCAAGTACCTGTTCAATTTTGTACCTGCCGTAAAGCGTACGTTCCAACAGCCCTTTCACAGCCAGGGCCCCAAAGGGATTGGGTTGGCTTTCTGTATTGATGGAATGGACCAGCTTACGCAGCCCCGTTTCGGCCCGGGGCAGGGATATTGCAAAACCGGCTTTTTTTTGTGCTTTTGCGATGATGGCATCGGCATTGAATTTAAATGGGTCGAGGCCTGCTTTTCTCAGGACCTTTCCCACGCCGTTTATGCCATTCAGCATGGAAGTACGCTGTATGCTAAGGGTTGGTTGTTTTGCCAAGATTGTCTTACATTAATTGTTTTAACTTCTGCGCCAGGCCAATATCGCCTTTAACTTTGATTTTTCCGGTGAGCGTTGCGATCATGGGTTTGATCTCTTTGCGCTGCAGTTTAAGGTAAGTTTCCTTGCTCATGGTAATTGTGCAGTCGGCCTCTTCATCCACATCCAGTATCTTATTGGTATTATGACATCCGTCTATTAAGATGATATCATCATCAATCTTGAATTTGAGCCTTTTACCAATAGGATCGATCTGAATTACTTTTGAGGCCAGTTCTTCTCTGATTTGTGCTATTTCCATGGGGTAAAAATACGGATAATATTGAGAAAAAAAGCTCAGTATTTAATTGTAAACTATATCTGCACTTTTAAAAAGTATAGCATCGAGCCTGTACCACGCATAACTAATCCTGGTTCTCGCGGTCATTGCCTGGGGAAGTCAAACGTAAGGAGATATAGAATACCCTTGCCGAAAATCATGCTGTTGAATAAATTTTATTGATACATTTTGTAAGGAAATAACATTTCCACAGACTAATAAACCAAATGAATTAAAAACTTATAAAAATGAAAATTATTCAAACATATCAACATATAAGCGAACGATTGTCTAAATTAAAAGACATTCCCTTATTATTTCTCAGGTTGATCCTGGCTTACGGATTTTATATGCCGGCCATGATGAAATGGGGAAACATAAGCGGTATAGCCGAATGGTTTGGAAGCATGGGTATTCCGTTTCCTGCACTGAACGCCTATATGGTAGCTACGACAGAAATGGGAGCTGTTATCTTATTACCACTGGGTTTGGCAACAAGACTTATTTCCATTCCTTTAATGATAACAATGTTAGTAGCCATAGCGACAGTACACCTGGGCAATGGATTTGAGGCCAGCAGCAATGGCTTTGAAATTCCCTTTTATTATTTTCTTATGCTTTTTACCCTTTTGGTGAACGGAGCAGGAAAATTCAGTTTAGATCATTTAATTTCAAGGAGGATAAAATAATGAAAACTTTTATTACACTATTTTTAAGCTTACTACTCGCAGTTTCTGTATCACAGGCTCAAGTTGTAGTAACATCAACAGATAATTTCAGCACACGCGATCAGATGCTGCTTGCCAACCAGATGCCGCCATTATTTATACACGCTTTTTCAAAAAAGTTGCCAATGCCAGGGAAAACGCTACCATAAATATTAATCTTGAAAGAGCATCAAATGTCCAGGTATCTACCACGTCCGTATTATTGTTGGAGGATCAGATGTAAACACTAAAAAAGTAGTTATCCTTTAGTAAAAACTGTTTTCTGGGCTGCCGGTGTTAAAACCAATTCAGAAAATTTTTTCATTTTTTCTTGCATTATGCACATAAGTGCATTATCTTTGCTGCGTATTATTAAAACAATAATCCGTATGCCCCGACCAAAGAGCAATAGAATTGTTTACGAACCACCACTTTATACAGAGTTTAAACCCGTTGGGGCCAGGGGAAGGTCCCTGGCACAAATATTACTCTCCATTGACGAGTTTGAAGCTGTTCGTTTAGCTGATTATGTTGGTTTATCGCATGAGGAGGCAGCTGATGAAATGGAAATCTCACGCTCTACATTTAGCCGGTTGATTGACAAAGCAAGAAGGAAAATTGCAGAATTTTTTTTCCAGGGAAAATTGCTCACAATAAATGGGGGTAACGTGCATTTTCGAAATAATATTATCCGGTGCATGGATTGCGGGTATATGTTCAAAATAAATATTGATTCTACAATGATAGAATGTCCGGAATGCCAATCAAAAAACCTGTTTAACCATGCAGGGGGTTTTGGACACGGAAATTGTTGCAAAGATAAAACCACAAAAAAAGGAGGTAATTATGCCAAGAGGTGACAGAACAGGACCACAAGGTGAGGGTCCGATGACAGGAAGACGTTTAGGAGATTGCACTGGAAATGATCAACCGGGATTTAACTTCACGCCCGGGGGCTATGGCTATGGGTATGGCAGAGGAAACAGATGGGGCGGGGGAAGAGGAAGAGGAATGGGATACCGTTTTGGTCAAAAATACGGCCGATTTACAGATGAAACAATCCCTAATGTTTCAGAAGAAACACTTATGGAAAATGAGGTGAGAATTCTGAAGGAACAATTAGCGTCTGTTGAAAAACAGCTCTCTGAAATAAAAAAAGGGAAGTGATTTGGATTAGAGGTTGTTTCAAAACATCACTATTTCAGTAATTTCGATCGTCCGTCTGACCGACATTAGTCGGGCAGGGAGGGAATGGAGATTTCTTCCCGCAATAGCGGGACTCGAAATGACTAATAA